>DALTVX010000010.1 GCA_029987395.1 Methanocorpusculum sp.
ACTGAACCCTGATACGGTGGTGAGAGAGAAAAAACGTGGCGAAAACATCATCTATGGTGATGCCTGCCATGAATCTATTTTGGAATATGCCGGGATCCGGAAAGCCCAAACGATCGTGATCTCCATCTCGATCATGGACTCCATCAAAGGCATCATCACCATCGCCCGCCGGATGAATCCGAAGATCTCGATCATCACCCGGTCCAGATATATCTCCGAAACCAGAGAACTCTACAAACTTGGGGCCGATGAAGTGATCGTTGATGAGAAGGAGGCAGCTTTACAGATCTTCCGGAGGATCCTTGCAAATCAGCAGGTACCTGTTCAGGATCTAGAGATATACTCTCAGCAGGTACGAAGCGAGGTGTACGATCAGTATCTCGACAATGCTGACCGTGGGCTGACCCCAGGAAAAAAGGCGAGGAGGGGGGGAGGCAGAGTCCTTGATGCGATCAGGCTTAGGGCAAAACATGCAGACGAGATGATCTCCACATCCAAGACATTTGTAGAGCAGATCAGGATCGGAAAAGACTGTGATTGTGCCGGCAAACGGCTTTGTGATCTGCACCTTAGAATGAACTATGGCGTTTCGGTGATTGCCGTACGGCGTGCTGGGCAAAAGGAAGCAATCGTCTCTCCTGACGGAGAAACACTCCTTAATGAAGGAGATACGGTGGTTGTGATAGGAGATCGTGAGGATATCGCAACAATGACCCTGCTTTTCAACGAAAAAGACGAGGAGCAAACATAGACGAAGAAATTCGTCAGCAAGAAAAGAGTGAAAAATATAAGAATCTGATTTAGGGGTATGGCACAACATGATCCGTTGTGCCATGCGAAGGCATGGGGACCTTCGCGGGTTGGTCACATCCCTTATATGAAAAAATGTGTTGGTGTGTGTGTGTGTGTGTGTGTGTGTGTTATGTGGTGTTTATTTTGGATATGACCAACCAGGTGATGAATTCTATTGCTAATAAATCGCGTGAATCCATCATTGTTAGCAAACTTCAGTTGCCAACATGTATCTCACGGTCTTTCAGACTCGCTTACTAGTAGTAAGTTGTAGCAGCATAATATGTTTTTCCATGAGGCATAAATGTAACCTACCCTTATCACAGATTTGGTTCAGAAAAAAGAAAAGATATATTCAGCAGGATCCCGCCGAATAATACAGCGGTTCGCTGTAAGGCGCGAGCATTCCATCCTCGCTCAGAATAGATACTGCCCCGTGACCACAGCAGATCAGCAGACGCCGCCCTAATTTTTGCAGATCTGCATCCAACTCCCGTGAGATCCGCATAAGTTCTCTGCGCTCGATCCTTGCGATCTCACTGTTCACATTCACAGAACCGATCATCGAATCCGCGATAGAACTGTAATCTGCCCGCTCCTTGGTCAACGTGGCAAAATTCAGCAGAGCATCGCTCGTGAAAAGCAACCCTTCGTCTGGTTCATAGAGGAAGATCTGCCCCGCGATATGACCGCCGAGACTCGCCCAGACCTCAAACCGCATCCCGGCAAAGGTGAACTCATCGATGACGGAGAAGAGACCCTGTTTTTTGATCGGTTGGATCTTACAAAAGCTGACCGAATCCGGGACATACATTCGGGAATACGTGTTGATGGTGGTTGTATAGAACTTCTCCAAGATCTCAAGACCGTTTGGGGAGGCATAGCATCTCGTTCCGCTTTCGAGAAGTGCCTTTGTGACCGGATGCATCACCGGCGTGACCGGGAAATGGCCCGCGGCCCCGCAGTGGTCTGCGTCCCCGTGCGTGCAGACGACAAACTTTACATCAGAAAAATCCCCGGCTCCGATCGTTTTCAGCATCTGCTCACAGTCCTTATAATAGCAGCCGTATCCGGTGTCAAGGACCATCTTTCCAGCAGGCGTTAGAAAAACGTTCAGATTTCCGCCTCCCGGCAGCTGGATCACAAGCAGGGTCTTGGAACCCGTGAGAGGGATCTTCTGATAATGTGAATCAAACCCCTTGCCCGTGGTCTTACCAAGATAGAGCCCGATATCCTCCACCAGCTGCAGATAATCCTTGGGACTCATCCCGTCTTTTATTCGGATCTGGATGGCTTTTTCTCCATCTGCGATATATTTCGCACGCTCTTCATCCGTGAGCGGCTCGATGTACGGAGCGATACGCGTTAAAAAATCTGTATCCAGCATCATGTGACTGATTGATATTGGTAAGGAAACATTACTATATTTATGGTCGTAAGAGCCGGAGAATGTCAGCCGGCGAGTCGGCGATCAGAACTTTTGGCGGGCATGCGAGGGAGGGATTATCGAAAAAGTTTCGATCCCCGTACTTTGCATATACCGCCGTCATGCCAAGAGACTTGACCGGCTCGATGTCACGCCGGATCGAGTCGCCAACATACGCGGCCTCGTGCGGCGAGAGTCCGAGAAGATCCAGAGCGCACTCGAACGGAGCGTGATGCGGTTTTTTGTACCCGGTCGTATCATACCCCACCACCACATCAAAGTAGGATCGAAGGCCCAGATGCTCGAGGCGCAGTTCGGCAGCATACGAAAAGGCATCGGTAACGACTGCAAGTCGGTATCCGGCGGCTTTGAGACCGGACAAAACACCTTCGATCCCAGGATACGAGGAGAGCGCATTCATTTTTGCTTCATCGAATGCTCCAACTGCCGCAAAGTAATTTTCGACCGAAAAACGGTCATGGGCCATCATAAAATCCTGAAGATTGGTGTGATCCTCGAAATGATACTTCCACCGGACATAATAACTGAGAAGCTCATCGCCGGTCCCTTCACCAACGGATTTTGCGGCGGCTACGCAGCCTATTTTCATGGCTTCGACGAAATCAAAGAGCGTATTATCCATGTCAAAGAGGACGGCTTTGAACGGAACGGATAACAAAGTCTGCATTGAATAATCATCATACCGGGGAATACTTAGGGATATCGAATCGAGAGTCAAAAGTTATATCCGAGCCCACTTACCACATACATATTATGGCTGCTGATGGTTGTACTTGGAGTGAGGAGGACCTGGAGAAAATATATCTTGTATCCCATCTGGTCTATCGAGAAGAGATCACACCGACCAAAGCTGCAGAAAAACTTGGCGGCATGATCAAAATAAATCCGGAAGCGATCAAAGTCTTTTTCTCGATGTATATCCACATGCGGTATGGAAGGATCTTCAAAAGATCGGGTGGAGATCAGATGATAATCTATTTCCTCAAACGGATAGCCGAGGAGGAAAGAGAGCAGGATATTTCCTTGGCGCTGAAATCCGTATACGGGTACGCGGGTTTTAAGGAGACGGTGGGATGTTATATGGATGATCTGAACCGGGCCTGCGCCGAGATCGAGCGGGTCACGGGCGTAAAATCTTTTGGGGTCTAAGACCCCCTCACGAGAAGATGTTTGAGACGTTGTGAAATCCGTCTCCACGTTTTTCCGCACATCCAACAGCAGTAGAACGGGGTATGTCCGGCGTTTTTATGACACGCTCCACCTGACAAAAGGCAAGTGAAGGGGACTTTTCCGAAATGCCGTTGATAACAAAGTACCGTGAATGCATGCACATCCGGCATTTTTCCGGGGTGACCTCCCGCCCGTCGGTGCATGTGAGAACACCGCCTATCACGGGGATCTCATTCACCGTCATAAAACAGAATAGAATATCCGTGTTCCCCCAGCACGGAATCGATGTGTTCATGAGAAGGATCAGGGTGTTTCTGAACGTTTTCCCGCCAGATATCCTGCAGTTTTTCATCCTTTGTGACGATCGAGACACGGCCTTTCACCCGTGCGACCTCGCTGCCATCTTTTGAGATCCTGGCAGAACAGCAGTGATAATCTTTACAGATGAACAGACGGTACGGATGAATGGTGCAGACGTATTTTCCGTCGGCCTTTCTTCGGACAAAAAAACAGGCCGATCTGTTTTCCTCCTGGACCGAGTGGTCATTATCAAAAAGTTCCCGGTATTCGGGGGTGATGAGTGCCTGTTTCATCTCCCGGACCACCTCGTTTTTTACAACAAACCCGTATTGGGATAACTGTTTGTCCATTGTGACGATCTCACCAATACCAAGGCAGCAAAGCCCGCACTGAGTGCACTCAAAATTCCCACCCATAGTAAATCAAACTTTAATCAGCGCCAAAGCTATTTAGTGATACCGGAAATGGACCAAAAGAAAAGGATGCGTGAGTCGGAGTGATAAGCCTCCTCCTGTTTTAACGGCATTCGGCTTAGCGTTGTACCCGGATCATTGGGTCAGGAAACCCGTAGCGACCCTGTTTCAACTTGCACCCACAGAGATTCGCCGTTCCATCGATCCCTCAACTTCGGCGCTCAGCAGCTTCAACCGCTGCTTCATTGCTCGGGAGAGGACGTGTCGTTTCTGTTCCAGAGCTGTGACTCTCGCCACCCGTACTTGCGTACGGCTGTGTACCTGAGCGGTGGGAGGACTTTCCTCAGCGGTCTCGAAA
>DALTVX010000085.1 GCA_029987395.1 Methanocorpusculum sp.
AAGACAACTGACCCTTATCTTATCTCATTAAAATTTGCGGTTGAATATCTTAAGTGTCCACATATCGCACCCCACGTGGTGCGAATCATTTTTTGCTAATACCGGCAATACCTACCTACATGAACTATTCGATCTCGACGCACTGCATGCACTCCACTCCTCTGGATACTGTGCTGGATACACTCGCACCCCATACGGATCATGTCGAGATCATGGACGACGGGCCGCATTTTTTAGCAAATGCTGAGCTTCTTTTCTCATACTCATACAAATACAGTATCCACGCACCCTCACGCGGCGTGAATCTTGCTTCCGTCCTGGAACCAATACGCCGCGCAGCCGTCGAGGTCATACATGACACCTTATCGATAGCGTCCGAGGTCGGTGCACCGGTCGTCATCCACCCTGGATATGCCGCATGGGAATACGAACGCGATCAGGCAAAAAGAAATCTTCGGGCGTCTTTTGCACAGATCCGCTCCGATGCCGCCGAGTTTGGCGTCACATACTTTATCGAAAATATGGGCGACTGGGGATACTTCTATCTGCAGACCCCAGAAGAGATCGAACTGCTGGACGGCGATCTCTTCTGTCTGGACGTTGGCCATGCAAACGAATGCGGGAACTTATCTGAGTTCCTCAAAGTCCCCTTCTCACATGTCCATCTCCATGATAATGACGGAAAACATGACAGCCACTCAGCCATTGGAGAAGGAACGATCGATTTTGACGCGGTCATGGGAAAAGTCAAAGAAAACAAGGTCGCTCACCCTGTCATCGAGGTCGAGACACTTGACGGGGCTTTGAAGAGTCTTGCTTCATTAAAAGAACGAGGATATACATGAAAAAACTCCCATGGGAATTTTGGCTCACCTGTCTGCTGATCTCGATATCGGCCGGTATATTCGGATTTAAACTTCTGGTTTTTGGAGACAGCGGAGAAAGCGACACATTTTCATGGATAATCAACAGTCTGGGATTTTTACCGATCGAAATTTTGATCGTCACAGTCATCATCAACCGCCTCCTGACTGCCCGAGCAAAACGCGAACAGCAGGAAAAGATCCGCATGGTCGTTGGTGTCTTCTTCTCCGAGGTGGGTGATATTTTGCTTCGAAAAATGGTGAAATGGGACAAGGCACCTGAGACACTTCGAAGTAAAATGCAGGTCGAAAAATCCTGGACCAAAGGACAGTTTGCATCAGCAAAAGAAAACGCAGCCCTTCTTTGCACGCAAACGGCTCCCGGGCCCGATGACCTTACCGATATCCGGGAGCTCCTCGTGAGAAATCACGGTTTCCTGCTTCGATTGATCGAAAATCCGGTACTTCTTGAACACTACTCCGTATCAAAACTCCTTCAGGATCTGTTCCATCTCAGCGAGGAACTTGAAAACCGCGGTGACATCCACACTCTTCCGATGACCGACCTTATGCATCTCACAGGTGATGTCAACCGTGTCTACTGTCAGCTCACGAACGCTTGGCTGGAGCATATGGAGTATCTGAGCAAAAATTATCCCTATCTGCTCTCCCTCTCTTTACGCAAAAGCCCGTTCCTTCTTGAGGACAAAATCGTAGTAACAGAGTAAACAAACAAAAAAGAAAATTATTTTTTAAAGAATCCACGGCGTGTATGTTTTACAACCGTCTCCTCTCTCTCAAGATTTTGCAGATGATGCATGACCCGCACCTCTTTTTTCAGTTCATCGATGCTTCGAACCAGCATATCGATGTTCTTCTGCATCCGAAGTGTTTCTTTAAAGCTTCTTTCTCGTGGCGGCATTACGATACCAGCCTGTTCGGCCTGCACGAGTCCTCCTTCGATCAAACGAAGCAGGGCCTCGTTTCTCTCCAGCTCCTGTTTCTTTGCAAAAATATCCACCCGCTCGGCCAGCTCAGGATCCAGAGTAAAAGAAAGATGAAGTGCCATATTAGTAACTACTCCATTGGTGTTTCGACCAATTTTAACTTATGGATGGTCTCCAAGAAGTCCCCACACACGAAATATCTGCACAACGCCGTCAGGATCTGCCACCCCGTCCGGCACACGTGCTGATGTACCGTTTGCTAAAACGACCACACGAAACGAGATGTTCCAACCCTCGAAGAGTGCCGCAGAACGTGTTTCATACACCTCTCGTGCCAGGTCGCGGGTGAGATAGACGGAGTGTTCTGCATTCTCGAAGAGCACCTCCGTCATATAACGCATGATATACCAGCGCAGTTCACTTGCGAGAGCAAGACCGCTGGACACCGTCGCCACCTCGAGTGTCACCCCCCAAGGGGTCTCCTTCGGATGATAAAACCTAAGGATATGCCTGCTGGTTTCTGAGTCCGACAGGACACGATATAGATCTATGCCAGGCTTTGCGATACAGACCAGACGCATCAGATATACATTATATCCCGACGGTCATCATCCTTATCCTGATGCTTGACCTTGCGGATCGCCTGGGTGAAGTTGACGCCGGTGATCAGATCGTCGTTGTTCCTGATCGCAAGCATACCTGCCTCACGGCAGATCGCCTCGATCTCTGCACCGGTCAGACCATCGGTCATTCGGACCAGTTCATCGTAATCGATCCCAGAGAGAACACCTGCGGATTCCATCTTTTTCGTGTGGACCTTGAAGATCTGCATCCGTGCTTCTGAGTCGGGCACGGGGATCTTGATCAGACGATCGAAACGTCCGGGACGAAGGAGCGCCGCATCAAGCATATCAGGGCGGTTCGTTGCCGCCATGATCCTGATGTTCCCGCGGTTGTTGAACCCGTCCATCTCAGAGAGAAGCTGCATCAGCGTTCTCTGGACCTCGGCTGAACCGGAGGTCCCGTCATTGGTCCTCATACTGCCGACCGCATCGATCTCGTCGATGAAGACAACGACACCGCTGTTCTTTTCTGCAAGATCACGCGCCATCTCAAAGAGGTCGCGGACCAGCTGAGCGCCTTCACCGATGTACTTGTGCACAAGTTCGGAACCTGCCATTCTCAGGAACGGGACCCCTGCGTTGTTTGCAACGGCCTTTGCGATAAGGGTCTTGCCGGTACCAGGCGGACCGAACAGAAGCACACCTTTTGGTGGGATGACCCCGAACTTCTCGAAGGACTCGGGACGTGTGAGCGGGTACTCGACCGCTTCACGGACCTCGATGATCTCGGTCTTCAGACCGCCGATGTCAGCGAATGTGATAGTTGGCTTCTCTTCAAGCTCCATCACGCGAACACGTTCATCGATGGTGTTTCCAAGGATCTTCACAACAGACAGAGTACTGTTGACCGCGACCTTTGTTCCGACTTTCACATCGGCATAGATCGCGGGGTTTGCCAGGGTCACATACTCCTGATTATTGCCGAGCTGGCGCAGATACAGCTCATTTTCGTCTAGTTTTTCTAAAACGACCGCAACAAACAAAGGCAGACGCTTGAGCTGAGCATTTTCCTTTTTCAGCTGGGCATTGTCCATCCGGATCTTGTTGTTCTCGAGCCTGAGGGATTCGTTGTCGGTTTTTGTTGTTTTGATTATTTTATGGAGGTAGTCGTTCTCTTTTTTCAGGAAAAGAGACTCTTCGTGTAATTTGGCATATTGATCATTGAGGTCCCCGAAGTCCAGGGCATTGGGGGAGATATTCGAGTCGCATGAGCGAGCAGTATTTGGGATAGAGGTTTCTTCTTCCATATTAGTACTCTAGTGTATGGGACTGAGCATTTATATCTTATCTGATTAAGGCATGAAAAAAAGCGCCACTTAGAGGTTATGCAATCATCGCCCCCGTCAGGATGCATGCCTCAACGCATATGATAAACGCTTGCGTCAGGTGTCGTTTAGAATAATATTAGGTCCCTTCGATGACCTCATCTGAACAGACAGAATCTATCTCCACTCATTCCGTATTCTTAATACTCATCAAGAGCAATAGATAAACATTATTTGATTTCGCAAAAGGAAGGGCAAAAAATGAAATATGTAGTTGTAACCGGAGGGGTAATGAGCGGACTAGGGAAAGGCATAACTGCTGCATCCATCGGACGCATACTTATCAACAGGGGATATCACGTCACAAGCGTTAAGATAGACCCCTATTTAAATATCGACGCAGGGCTCATGAACCCCGCGCAGCACGGTGAGGTTTTCGTCCTTAAGGACGGCGGGGAAGCTGATCTTGATCTTGGGAATTACGAACGATTTCTTGACATCGAACTGACCAGTGATCACAACCTGACCACAGGAAAAATCTATTCTTCAGTCATCTCCAAAGAACGCCACGGCGATTATCTGGGCGCAACCGTCCAGATCATCCCACACATCACCGACGAGATCAAAGACCGGATCAAAACAGCAGCCGAGTCCTGGGTCGACAAAGACGGGAACCATGCAGAGATCTGTATCGTCGAGGTCGGCGGGACCGTTGGCGACATCGAAAGCATGCCGTTTTTGGAGGCCGTTCGTCAGATGCACTGGGAGTATGGAAACGGCGACTTTGTCCTCGTCCATGTCACGCTCCTTCCGGCAGATACGATGGGTGATCTAAAAACCAAACCAACTCAGCACTCTGTCAAAGCTCTTCGCGAACTCGGCCTTGAAGCCGACATCATTGTTGGGAGAAGCAATCTTCCTATCTCTCTCTCGACAAAACGAAAGATCTCATCATTCTGTGATGTGGACGTGCTCGCCGTTATCAGCGCGCAAACCGCCCCCGATACCTATCTCGTTCCAATGGAGCTCGAGAAGGAAGGAATGGCCGACGTCCTGTTAAAACAGCTCCGACTCGAACCTGGAAAGCCGGACAACAGCTGGTATTCATTGATCTCCCGTGAATATTCTAACCGTATCACGGTAGGCATCATCACAAAATACGGTGTTGAGGATGTCTATATGTCTATCAAAGAGGCCCTCAAACACGCAGGCCGGCTTCTGGCCACCGAGGTCATCATACACTGGCTCGACGCAGAAGAGTACACAAACGACGATCTTCGAGAGGTTGATGGGATCTTGATCCCCGGCGGATTTGGGAATCGCGGCATCGAAGAGATGATCTCTGCGATCCAATACGCACGTGAACACAAAAAGCCTCTTCTCGGTCTTTGTCTTGGGTTCCAGCTCTCGGTCATCGAGTTTATGAGAAACGTTGTCGGGTACGAAGATGCAACGAGCGAAGAATTCGGCCCTGGGACCCATGCGATCGCACTTCTTCCTGAACAGGAAGGCGTCGCCGACCTCGGCGGAACGATGCGTCTTGGAAACTTTCCGGTCATACTTGATCCAAACTCCCGTCTAGCTGAACTCTACGGCGCGACCGAGATCGTCGAACGCCACCGTCACAGATATGAGGTCAATCCGGCTTATATCAACGAGATCGAAGCAAAGGGCATGAAATTTGTCGGTAAAAACGGCAGACGTATGGAGGCGCTTGAACTGGATGATCACCCGTATTTTGTCGCGACACAGTTCCACCCAGAATTCAGATCACGCCCGACCCGACCGTCGGCACCGTTCATCGGCTTTGTGAAAACCTGCCGTGATCTTCAGTGTAAGAGGTAACATGGAATCGATCTTAGTTCTTGATTTTGGCGGCCAGTACAATCAGCTGATCGCACGCCGCGTCCGAGAAGCACATGTTTTCTGCGAAGCAAAGCCCTGCACGATCTCCCTTTGTGAGATCAAAGCAGGCAACTATGCGGGAATAATCTTCACCGGAGGGCCGGCAAGTGTGTATGCAGACAATGCTCCGACCGTGGATGCCGGCATCTTCGATCTCGGTATCCCGATCCTTGGCATATGCTACGGCGCACAGCTCACGGCACATATCCTTGGCGGAAAAGTGACCTCTGCGGCGACCCGCGAATACGGCAGAACATTGGTTTCTACTGAAGAGTCGCCCTTGTTCAAAGATGTTCCAAAGGAGACCACCTGCTGGATGAGCCACACAGATCAGATCAGCGAGGTCCCAGCCGGATTTTCGAAGATCGCTCAAACAGAGGTCTGCCCGGTAGCTGCTATGGCAGATCCGAAAAAGAAGATCTATGCAGTTCAGTTCCATCCAGAGGTCCTGCACACGCCTGAAGGAATGACGATAATCAAAAACTTCCTCTATGATGTCTGCGAATGCAAAGGCACCTGGGTGATGGCTTCGTTTGTTGAGGATATGATCCTGCAGCTGCGTGAGAAGATCGGCGACAAAAAAGTTCTCTGTGCACTTTCAGGAGGAGTCGATTCATCCGTTTCTGCTATCCTTGTTCACAAGGCGGTTGGAAAACAGCTGACCTGTATCTTCGTCGATCACGGTCTTCTCAGGAAGAACGAGGGCGATGAAGTGGAGAAGATTTTCCGCGATCAGTTTGATATCAATCTGATCAGAGTAAATGCTGAGGCACAATTCCTTGGAAAACTTGCCGGCGTCTCTGACCCTGAACAGAAACGAAAGATCATCGGTGAAGAATTTATCCGCGTCTTTGAGGCCGAGGCAAAAAAGATCGGTACGGTCGATTTCCTTGTACAGGGAACGATTTATCCTGATGTGATAGAATCTGGTCCGGGCGCGGCCGCAGTGATCAAGAGCCACCATAACGTCGGCGGTCTGCCGGACAACGTGGACTTCAAGGAGATCATCGAGCCTCTGCGTGCACTTTTCAAGGACGAGGTCCGCCGTGCAGGTATCGAGCTTGGCATCCCTGAAAATCTTGTCTGGCGTCAGCCGTTCCCAGGCCCGGGTCTCGCGATCCGCGTGATCGGCGATATCACCAAGGAAAAACTTGATATCGTACGGGATGCTGATGCGATCTATCGAGAAGAGATCGCTAAAGCAGGTCTTGCTCGCGACATCAATCAGTATTTTGCAGCACTGACGAATATGCGCAGTGTAGGCGTGATGGGCGATGAGCGGACATATGACTATGCGGTGGTGCTTCGTGGTGTCGTAACGACCGATTTCATGACCGCCGACTGGGCCCAGATCCCCTTTGCCGTGCTTGAAAAAGTTTCGAGTCGGATCATCAACGAAGTGCGGCATGTGAACCGTGTTTTGTATGATATCACCAGCAAGCCCCCGGCAACGATCGAATACGAATAACCTTATTCTTTTTTTAGGCCATTATTCACGTCAATATAATTAGTTCTTAATATCTGTCTATAGATATTACGTATTCATATAACATAATATGTAAAATAAGCAATATTTTTTGCAAAAATAATAAATGAGTTAAATTAATTTCATTTCATTTAAAAACATAGAGGGTATTTTTTTATATCTATAATATTCATCTGCATAGCTAATATACAGAGACTCAGATGCCCGCGTAATAGCAACAAAACAATTTCTTCTTTCTTCTTCAATTGCCTTGTGCCCATTTTTTATTGCAAGATAGGAAGGAAATATTTCATTCGCCATTCCAAGGATGTAAACGCATCTTGCCTCTAAACCTTTGGAAGTATGTACTGTTTGGAGCCGAATACAATCTGGTTCGAGAGGTGAATTTTTCTCCGAGAGGTCTAGTGATTGCATTAAAGAGTAAAGCGTTGGATTATTCGAATTTAACTCTTCCCATTTTTCAAATATGTTTTCCCATCCCAGTTTGTCATCTAAATAATCAAAATCAACCTGATTAATCTCTGAAATGTCATCACAAATTGTAATATATTCATTAATAAAGGAGCGGAAATCGGGTCTTTCGACACATAGTTTATTCAATCCAAGGGTGGTGATATTGCATAATAATTCGGAATTTTTAAATTGATTGAAGAATGTCGTTAAATTTGATTCTGTCTCATCAAGTTTTTGGCATAGAATATTTTTCGGTTGATGATTAGATGCCGTTAATGCATTGGCTATGTTGTATAATTTGTTGACTACAAATTGAGATTCAGAATTATTAACTAATTTTAAGCAATAATACAATAATTGAAAGAAAGGACCTGAGAAATCCTGTTTTCTAGTAATAACTTTTGCATTGATTTCGTTAGATATTAACCACTTTTCTGCAGTTTTTAATAATGCATTATTTCTTGCTATAATAAGACAGTCTGTCCGTTCTGCTTTAGAAATCAGGTCTATTTGATTTTTAAGGCCTGCAAGTTCTTCTTCAAATGTAGAATATGCTTTAACTGTTATTGCAGAATTGCTCCCACTCTTTTTCGTGGGAACGTTTGGAACTTTTTGCGTAAAACGTTGGTTGTTATTTGATATTAGCAGATTTGCTGTATTTACAATTTCTGGAGGGCAACGATAATTATCTGGTAATTGAATAATCTCAGGTTCATATGCATTTCCAAAATCCAAAAACCGTTTAAAATTAGCACCATTCCACTCGTATATTATTTGATCATCATCAGCAACTACAAACAAGTTTGCTGGCTTTTCAGGCGGTGCAATTAGATTTAATATTTCATACTGAGTTTCCGTGGTATCTTGAAATTCATCAACACATACATATTCGTAAATAATTTGTAAATAATCACGAACATTTTTTTGTTCTGTGAGAAGTTTTTTGGTATAAAATAGTAATGCTTGGAAATCCAACATATTATATTTTATTTGCAATTTAAGATATTCTTCAAAGATTAAACAATAAACATTGATTGAGGGATGCTTATCATTTGTAAGTATTTCATATGACAAATAAAGAGAATCAATCTCTCTTATTAATTGACCCATATTTTCTAAATACCTTCCAGAAAGCTCCAGATTAGAAATAGCCTCTTTGAGAAGACTAAAGCGTTCTGTTTCTTCCGTGATAATCGAAAAATTAGGTTTAATACCAATATGATTCCCATGCTGTTTCAAAATATCATTACAAAATGAGTGGAATGTATGTAATTCAACACGCGACCGATCATCATCTCCATCTAAGAAGTTGTTGATTCTATTGCGCATTTCATCCTTTGCTTTGTTGGTAAAGGTCAGACCAAGTATACTAAATGTTTCATTTGGAGTTTTATGGATAATATCAGCAATTCTCCGTGTTAGTATTTCTGTTTTCCCAGACCCAGGACCCGCAAGTACTAAACACACTCCTTCACGGAAATCAAATGCTTGCTTTTGATTTTCATTCAAAATGTTTCCATCATTTATTGTCATTGTATATTACCTCCTGAAAATTTTACTGCTGTGCCAATTATTTCCTGAAAAACATCAGGTATCGAACCCCTACCCATTTTAGTTATTTCCTCTGCAACTTTATCTGCCATCATTGGTTTTGACACTTTTTTTGTACGTGCTTTTGTTAATTCAATGACTTTACTCCTTATAGTAGTTTCATCTTTGGACTCACTACAGATATCTTCCCATGTTTTATTGAGATATTTCGCATTATACTCTACATTTTTTTTATGATATTCATCATAATATATATGACCAAACCCCGACATACACATAAGAACTTCAATGTCTTCTTCATCCAATTTTAATATATCATATTCGGGCAGATTAATTTTAGGCATTCTCTGATTTTTAACATACTTAGTGGCATTGATACAATATCTCTTTCCTTCTTCATCCCCATCTGCAACTATTATCCACGGGATGCCCAAACAATCTGCTAACTTAATATATGAAATAGGATTCCCACCACCATAGGGGATTATTTGGATGCTATACTTGTATAATTCATAACCCATGACATCTGCACATCTAGATAAAATAATTTTTTCTGTATCTCCTTCTACTAAAATCCAGCAATGAGCATAATATAACGCCCCTCTGGTATCTCTTATGTGTAGATTAATCAATCGTTTTTCATCAATATCTAATGACAGATTACTTAATGAATGACAGGTGACAGAAGAATTGTTTTTGCTGAGTCTTCGTATATTTCCATGTGATATCCGAGAAATAATATCCCCAGAATGTGTTGATACTATTTTCTGACCCGGAAAAGTATTTAGCAGATCCCAAGTTGTATGTATAGCTGATGGGTGAAGATGAGCTTCCGGCTCCTCAATTGCAATAATTGGTGTTGAGAAATTAATGCTCGTTTCGGAGGATAGCTGATGATTAAGATAGGCTTTAAAAATCAGGAACATCGTTAAATTACGGGTGCCATCTCCATAACAATTTAAAGGTAATTTTGGTGATGAAGCCAACCGTAAGTTGAGTTGGGATTGATATTTTAACACATCGTAGGCATCAGAGGGTTTCGGATCTATTTTAATATCAATAGGATTTCCACAAAACAAAAGAGTAGAGAGGGCCTTAATTTCTAAACACACATGTTCGAATGATGCGTGACCATCGAATATTTTTTGATATGTTGAATCCAGTTCTAATCTAAATTCATCATACTTTGCTTTTTCAATATCTTTTTCATTGATAAATGATGACCAAATTTTATTTGAAAATATTTTATTTGGATCACGAATTGCAGGAAAGATAAAACAGGGTGCGATGTCTCTTAAATCCCGAATCAACCTTTCGTCTCTACCCATGTCCTCGTCAGTGGCATTTAAAAAATGAATTTCAGAATCAATCTCAGTTGTGGTTTCATTATATCTTCCAATTAAATTGACAATAACTGAAAAATCAGAATTAATTGGAATAGCTATTTTCTTAAGTATCTTTATTATATCTGATTTATTTGGTTCATCTGCTTCGATAAGGAATTTACCCGTTATATTTATATTATCATATTTTTGTGATGGAGTATCATTGAAATTATGAATGTCAGATAAAACAAATTTAACCAGTTTGCCTGCGTTTACACGTTCAGCCAGAAGTTTCACCGCATCAATAATAGTGGATTTCCCTGTGTTATTTTCACCAATAAGAACATTCATATCTTTTTCAAAGATTATGGAAAAATCAGATAAGCCTCGGAAATTCTGAATACGAAGTTCTTTTAAGTACATTTAGAGTAATATTATCGCAAAATGATATTATTGTATGTATTCCAAAGTTCAGGTATCTCATGTTTGAGTGAGCTAAGATTTTTTTATAAATGAGATTCACTCATAAAATTGTCTTATTTTGTATAGATAATATTATACTGAATTTTTTAGCATATCTCTAACCTCAGAAGATTATTGCAGAGTGTTATCCTGATAGTTAATGTCTGTATGAAATCGTTTGATTTCTCCTCTATTATCCCTATCCTACATGCGGTTTCAATACACTGGACGACAAATAGCTATCTAATTATCCAGCGAGAAAAAAACTATGTCCACCTACAAAGAACTTGATGCAAAATACTACATGCCCTGCTTTGGACGGTCGATGCAGATCGTTAAAGGAGAGGGCTGCACTGTTTGGGACGATAATGGGAACAAATACCTCGACTTGGTCGCAGGCATCGCAGTCTGCAGTACAGGACACTGCAACCCCGAGGTCGTTGACGCGATATGCCGCCAGGCACATGATCTTATTCACTGCTCCAATCTCTACTACATACCAGGTCAGGCCGAACTTGCAGAAAAACTGAGCAAAGCAAGCGGTATGGGAAAAGTCTTCTTTGGAAACAGCGGAGCCGAAGCGATCGATGCGGCACTCAAACTTGCAAAAGTTCGCCTTGGTCGGAAGAACTTCGTTTCATTCAACCATGATTTCCATGGAAGAACGATCGGATCGCTTGCCGTCACCCACAAACCTCAGATCAGGGAACCCTTCGAGCCTCTTGGGCTCCACTGTGATTTCGTTGAGTATGGCGACCTTGAAGCCCTCAAATCCGTCGTCAACAAAGACACCGCAGGAGTCGTCTTCGAACCCATTCAGGGTGAGACCGGCGTCATCATCCCACCGGCAGACTTCCTTCCAGGCATCAGAGATATCTGTGACGACGCAGGCGCTCTCATGATCTGTGACGAGATACAGACAGGCATGGGACGAACAGGAAAATGGTTTGCGTTCCAGCACTCGCCCGTCAAACCTGACATCATCACCATCGCAAAAGGCATCGCGTCAGGTATCCCAATGGGTGCGATCATCGCAAAAGAAGGACTGGAGTTCACCAGAAGCGAACACGGCAGTACCTTTGCCGGCGGTCCGATCGCCTGCGCTGCAGGAAACGCCACATTCGGCATCATTGAAAGGATCCTTCCAGGGATCGCCGCAAAAGGCGAACTGTTCAGGAAAGGCCTTGCCGAGTTCGATCCAAGGGTGCGGGGTCTGATGATCGGGTTCACACTTGGTGAGAAAGCTCCAAAATTTGCCGAATTTTGTATGAAAGAAGGTGTTCTTGTCAATGTTGCCGCTGATGGCAACATCCGGCTCGTTCCGCCTCTGACCATATCGGCTGATGAGATCAACTATGCCGTTGGAGTGATCAATGAAGCCGCGGGTCAGATCTGAGTTTATCAAATCAGGATACATCTTTGCAAAATCCCCTGCGGATATCGCAAACGAATATGGGTTCTCTGAGGTTGCCATGCTCGGCAGCAATGAAAACCCATATTCACCTTCAGACAGGGTCCTTCGAGCAGCCGCCAACGAACTTTCACGGGTGAACAGATACCCAGACCCACAGGCCGCCGCGTTTCATGCGGCAGTTCGAGAATACATCTATGATGCTCCGGTCGTCACATCCGGTCTTGGAATGGACGGTGTGATCGAGACTGTTATTCGAACGATCATCGAACCGGGAGACAAAGTGGTCATCTCGACGCCGACCTTTTCCATGTACGGCCTTGCAGCAAAAGCGGCATCCGCTCGAGTGGTGAATGTCCCAAGAACTGCTGACTTTTCGGTTGATGTCGAAGCGTTTCTTGAGGAGGCAAAGGATGCTCGTCTCTCCTTCCTCTGCACGCCAAACAATCCCACCGGGACGGTGACCTCGATCGAGGATATCGAATATATCCTCGATAGGATCGACGGCGTTCTGTTTTTGGACTGTGCCTACGTCGAGTTTTCAGATGTCGATTATCTGCCGCTTTTGTTCCGCGACAACCTCATCATCGGACGGACCATGTCCAAGGTCTACGGTCTTGCGGGACTGCGTATCGGCTATGCATTTGTTCCGGAATGGCTGGAGGCCCCCTATAATGTTGCAGCCACCCCGTTCACGATGAACCGTGTTTCGGAGGCCGCAGCCTCTTTGGCCGTTTCTGAATCTGAATACCGTGAGTTCTTCATCGCCCATGTGAGAAAATGGCGGGATGTTTTCATGAAAGAGATTCCGTTCCCGGTTTTCCCAAGCGGAGCAAACTTCATCCTCATCGATGTTGCTCCAAAAAAAGGCGATGCTACCGCTGAGTTCATGGCAACGAACGGGGTCCTCGTTCGTTCCTGTACCAGCTTCCCGGGACTTGGTGACACATTCATCAGAGTGAGCGTCGGTGCAGACTGGGAAAATGAACGGTTCCTTTCGGCGGTGAAGAAGCTTTGATGATCGGGATCACCGGGACGCCCGGTTGCGGCAAGACCTCGATCGCCGAACTTCTGAGGTCAAACGGATATCAGGTCCTCGATCTGAAAACCACCGTTGCCCCCTTTGTTTTAGAACATGACGATGCCTCAGACTCGGATGTTGTGGATGTTGATGCATGGGCCGATGCATTCCCTTATACCGACGGGTTCGTCGAAGGGACATTTGCTCATTATCTTCCCTGCGACAAGATCATCATTCTTCGGTGCCGGCCTGATGTCCTTAGGGAACGTCTCGCTCCACGCGGCTATTCTGAGGAAAAGGTCCGTGAAAATCTGGAGGCAGAGGCATTGGACGTTATTCTGATCGAAACGGTGGATGTCTTTGCATCGGAACAGATTTATGAGATAGACACCACAAGTACAGATAGAGAGTCTGTGGTCAGGAGCATCATCTCTTTTGTGGAGGGAGAAACTCCCGCATCGTTTGGATCGCTTGACTGGTCAGAGTATATAGAAGATGTATTATGAGTCTTGATTCGCTTCGTCCAAAGATCCAGTGGCTGCTAACGCCTATCGCACACGCTTTTTCGAAACTTCCCGTGACCCCGAATATGTGGTCAGTGGTCTCCCTTGTCTGCGCATTCATCGCCGGGATCTTTTTTGCGTTTGGTCAGCCGCTTTTTGGCGTGATCTTTGTCATTTTGAACTCGTTCCTGGATGTCCTTGACGGTGCCCTCGCCCGATATCTTGGGATAGCAAGCCCGATCGGCGATTATCTGGATCATGTCTTTGACCGATATGCGGATCTGTTCATCGTCACCGGTATCATCATCTACGGCGTCCAGACCTGGCAGGCCCCGGTCCCTGCGTGGGTAATCGGTCTGTTTGCCATCACCGGTGTTCTGCTTTCTTCATATATGGGGACCCAGGCACAGGCGGTTGGCCTCAAACGAAACTATGGCGGTGTTTTAGGACGTGCCGACCGTTTAGTTCTGCTGATGGTGTTCGGTCTTGCTGAGTTCATATACCCAGTACCGATCCTGTTTGGTCTGCCGTTTCTTGGTTGGATGCTTGTCGTGTACGGATTCTTTGGCCACATCACCGCGATACAGCGGTTCGTGATGTCACTCAAAGGATTGTATGCGCAAAAAAGAGATTAGGTAAAACGATCATAAAAAAATGCGGCCGTTTTTTCTGCGGCCGCGCACGGATATTTTTTTCTGTTTCTTACTGGGTGGTCTGTTCTGTCAGCTTTTTGTGACAGGTGATCTCCAAGACACCGTTTTTCAGACGAGTCTCTGTCTGTGACGGGTCGATACCGGCAACCGGGATCACTGCTGAGTATTCGCGGTTTGCACCGGCATTGAGCTGAAGTTTGCCATCCTGATAGGCGATAAAGAAATCATCCTGACACTCTGCGGGGAGTTCGGTCTGGATAATCACTGTACCCTTGTTTTCAAACATCTCGATAGGTATCGTTTTATTGCGCATCACATCTGGTGTCAGGTGGATCTTACCGCCTGAGAGAACAAATTTCACCCCGATGACCGGCGGAAGTTTGCCCTCGCCTTCTCCAGAAACGTGATTGATCAATATTTTGTGGATGATATCCAATAATTCCCTGTAAGCGTCATCTGGTGTTTCCGGCATATATTTCGTCTCCGAGCTGAAGAGGGCGTATCCTCTTCACGCATCTATATTCTTACATATCTCTTTGATTCTGCTAAAGTCTTTCTGATGGGATACTAACAGTGTCTCAAGTTCCTGAAGTTCTGGACTGAGGTCTGTATCCTTGTATTCGGCTGTTTCCAGGATGGATAAGCTCTTTTCAAGGGTTTTTCTCTCCTCTTCATTGAATCTGTACTGCCAAGAACCTCTCTCGGCGTTCCTTCTTCCTGACTTGTCAAGGGAAGGGCGCACACGTTTCAACGCGGCGTCGAAGTGTTTTCTAAAGACCTTGACACTTGATACGGCGAGGGTGATCTCGGCTGCTGGATGGCCTGCCATCACCTTCACGAACTCGCGGATCGCGACCATCTTTGCTTCACGCACAAGTGCTTCGATGTCGGCTCCGACAAACCCTTCGGTTTTTTGGACAAGTTCATCCAGATCCACATCCTCAGCAAGCATCGAGCTGATGTCTTTTATGTAGACGTCAAGGATCTGCTTTCTTCCTTCAAGGTCGGGAGGGGAGACATAGATATGCTGCTCCAGCCTTCCCGGCCGAAGAAGGGCTGGATCGATCATGTCAGGGCGGTTGGTTGCTCCGATCACCACGACGTTTTTGAGTTCCTCGAGCCCGTCGAGCTCGGTCAGGAACTGACTGACGACACTCTCGGTCACATGGGACGAGCCTTCATAACTCCCTCTTCTCGGAACAATCGAGTCGATCTCATCGAAGAAGATGATAGAAGGTGAAGCCAGCCGAGCTTTTCTAAAGATCTCACGCACACCCTTCTCGGACTCGCCTACCCACTTCGACATAAGTTCCGGTCCTTTGACCGATATGAAGTTGCACTCGGACTCGTTTGCAAGAGCCTTTGCGAGAAGCGTTTTGCCGGTCCCGGGCGGTCCAAACATCAAAAATCCCTTGGGGGATTTGGTGGCGAACTGTTTGTAGACCTCACTGTATTTGAGTGGCCACTCGACCGCCTGTTGCAGTTCCTCTTTCACTTGGTTGAGTCCGCCGATGTCATCCCAACTGATGTCAGGGACCTCGACAAGGACCTCACGCATGGCGCTTGGCTGCACCATCTTAAGAGCAGCCTCGAAGTCCTCGGCTGTTACCCTCAGATTCTCGAGCTTCTCGGCGCTGATCTCCTCATCTGGGTTCATTCCAGGAAATGCCCTACGAAGAGCATGCATCGCGGCTTCCTTGACCAATAGGGCAAGGTCTGCCCCTACAAATCCGTGCGTGGTGTTTGCATACTTCTCCAGCTTGACATTGTCAGAGAGCGGGACGTTTCGCGCATGGATATTCAGGATCTCACGCCGGCCGTCTTTGTCTGGAACACCGAGCTCGATCTCACGGTCGAATCGTCCACCGCGGCGCAGAGCTGGATCGA
>DALTVX010000086.1 GCA_029987395.1 Methanocorpusculum sp.
AAAGCGGCCTAAATGCGTCTCAATTGCTCGAAAACGTCCTGAAAAGGCTTAGAATGGGATTGGGAGAACAGTTTAAAGTAAATTCGGCTGATTTGGTCTTAATTTCGCAAAAGAGGCCGAATGCTGAAGCCTCAGGCGAGAGTTGAACTCGCGACTTCTTCCTTACCAAGGAAGCGCTATACCACTAAGCCACTGAGGCAACAAAATATTGCGATAATAACATATAACCCGAACTCATTTAAACATTATGAATCGAGGCCCACATTTGAATAGGGGAAACGGGCCCGAACCAAAAAATACCAGGCAGACCCCCCTCACGCGCAGAGCATCTTAAGGATCGTTTTCGCCGCGACAAAGCCTGTTGAAAACGCCGCCTGAAGGTTATATCCGCCGGTATCCCCGTCCAGATCCATGACTTCTCCTGCAAAAAAGACCCCGGGAGCGATCTTTGATTCGCAGGTCTTTTTGTTTATTTCTGATAATGGGACGCCGCCTGCCGTACACATCGCGACCAAAAAGTCTCCCACCCTCTCGATCATGACAGGAAAAGCCGTCAGATTTTGAACAAGTGCGGCCCGCATCTTTGCCGTGAGCTGGCCTCCGGTCGTTCCCTCAGGAATACCCGACTCATCCACTAGGGCGCGAATAAGACGATCAGGGCAGGAAAGGCCTGAGAGAAGATTCTGTATCTGTTTTCCTCCCGACTCTGCGGTCCGTTCACGGAGAAGAGCGTCCAGATCCTCGGGCGAGACGGGAGTGAATGCGATTTTCAACAGATCGCCCGCCCGCATCCATCGTGATGCATCCAGGATCACCGGACCGGAATATCCAAAGCGGGTGATCAGCAGATCGCCGTCCCTTGTTATGGATTTCTTCCCCTCATGCCAGATGCTGACCTTCGCCGGAAGAGAGATCCCGGAAAGATCAGAAAGCCAATGGTCAGCGACATAGACCGGCGTCAAAGACGGCTCAGGAGGGACGATGGTATGTCCAAGGGACGTTGCAAGATCATACCCATCCCCAGTTGAGCCTGTCCCGGGGTATGACATCCCTCCCGACGCGATCACCACGCATTTCGTTTGGTATTTTCCAAGCAGGGTCGAAACGGTGTACCCATTATCATTTGGGGCGATCGACTTCGCCGCCTCGGAATAAAAGATCTCCACCCCCACCTCATCACAAGAGTTCAATAACGCATCCAGCACATCATCAGCGAGAAGAGAAGCAGGAAAGACCTTTCCGCTCTCATTCGTCACAACAGGCACGCCGCGTTCTTCGAAAAAATCCATCACCATCTCATTTGAACATGCCATCAGGGCAGGCTTCACAAAATTCCCATGATCACCGTAGTTTGCCGTGAACGATTTTATGTCACCTGCATGCGTGAGATTGCACTGACCTGAGCCGGTCAACAGAAGTTTTCGTCCGGGTAATTTCATCTTTTCCAGGATCAAAACCTTTAGAGGAGCGAGATTGGCAGCACAAAACAACCCTGCGGGTCCTGTCCCAATAACTATCACATCATACTCACGCATGCTCATCCTCTGTACTATGTCCCAAACCCTTATTATAAATCCCCTCTAATATATACGAAGCACTTAGGTGCTGACTGGAGTAAGTCCGACGTGTCTGTCTACTAAGACACTGCCTTTATGGCTATGGGATTACGACGAGTCAGCTGTAATAATATACATGCTGCTCTTTTCGTGACTTACGATCATATCTGCTAAATCATAGTATCCGCGAATACGCCGGCAGATTGGTTCTCCGCCCCGTACGGGTGGCGGACAGTCCTTTCGCGAGGTGATATATTATGGCACGAATGCATGCTAGAAGAAGAGGAATTGCATCCTCTGTCAGACCATACAGAAAAGAAGTCCCTGCATGGTCCAACTCCGATGTCAAAGAGATCGAGGGTAAAATCATCGAGATGCGCAAAGCAGGTCTTTCCTGTGCGCTGATCGGCCTCACACTCCGAGACAAACACGGCGTCCCGAACGTAAAACTCGCAACTGGCAAGAGAATCAATGCCATTATTCGCGAGAACAAACTTGACACCGACATCCCTGAAGATTTGCGTAACCTTATGCACAAGGCTCTCGGAATGAGAAAACACCTTGTAGAGAATAAGAAAGACCTTCACAACAAACGTCAGCTCCAGCTGACCGAAGCAAAGGTCCGCAGACTCGTTAGATATTATGTCGGTACGAGACGCTTACCCACTGGCTGGGTCTACAAGCCGGAGACTGCAGAGATCCTTCTGTCCAGATAAGTCATCATACCCTATGTCACTAGAAGTAGCCGCCAAAAAAATAGCCGACCACCTGCGAGGGATGGAGTACGTGGAAATGTACGCCCACCACGACGCGGACGGCATTTCCTCGGCGGCGATCATGTCCATTGCTCTAAAACGGGCGGGCATCGCGTTCAGGCTCAGATTTTTATCTGTTCTTAAGGTCGCTGATGTCACAAATCCGGACATTTCCCTTCTGTGTGATCTGGGTGCGTCGTGTGCCGAGTTACCGGAAACGACAATGATCATCGATCATCACGTGCCTTACACCACATCTCAATACCATATCAACCCGCGACTCTTTGGCGTGGACGGCGAGACGGAACTTTCCGCTGCCGGCTGCGCATATCTTGTCGCAAATGCCCTTTTAGATAACCGTGACCTTGCCGGTCTGGTACTTCTTGGCATCATCGGTGACGGTCAAAAACTCACCGGGATGAATGAAAAGATCATCGGCGGGGGAATCGCGAACAATCTGATAAATCCGGGAAGAGGTATTCTTCTTTCCGGCAGAACGACCAAAGAACAGATCGAAGCCGCGTCTTCACCCTATCTTCCGGGTCTTTCCGGAAACGGCAGGGAGGCAGAGGAGATCGCAAAGATC
>DALTVX010000011.1 GCA_029987395.1 Methanocorpusculum sp.
ATTCAACGGTGTAATTCTGGAAGACACATATGCAGAGGGCTTTCCGGTGTGGGCAGCTCGTGTTATCATCACTGCAGTAACGAAAGAATGGGCATTCAAAGCAGCAACTGAAGCAACTGGCTTTGCAACCTCAACGATCGGTTGTCCCTGTGAAGCAGGTATCGAACGCTTTGTTCCGGCATCAGAAACGCCGGACAACCGCCCAGGTTACGCGATCATGCTCTGCGCCGGCAAAAAAGCACTCAAAGAACAAGTTCTTGAACGAATCGCAGAGTGTGTTTTAACAGCACCTACTACCGCAGTTTTCAATGGCAAAGCAGGTCTGGAAGAGATCATCCCGATCAAACTCCACTTCTTCGGCGATGGATTTGAGTCCAAGGTCGTTGTCGGCGGCATCAACTGCTGGTCCATCCCAATCATGGGCGGAGACTTTATTGTTGAGGAAGAGATCGGCGCAATAAAAGGCGTTGCCGGCGGAAATTTCCTTATTCTGGGTGACTCCCAGATGTCCGCACTCATTGCAGCACAAGCAGCAGTCGATGCGATCAGCTGCGTCCCAGGAGTCATCACCCCATTCCCCGGCGGGATCGTTTCATCAGGATCGAAGGTCGGTTCCAAGAAATACAAATTCATGAGCGCCTCCACGAACGAAAAATTCTGTCCCACAATCCGCGAGAAGGTCCCTGACACCGAGATCCCTGAAGGCGTCAAGGCAGTCTATGAGATCGTCATCGACGGTGTCTCTGAAGCAGCAATAAATGAGGCCATGAAAGTTGGCGTTCAGGCAGCATGCAGAGTCCCAGGTGTGATCAAGATCACCGCAGGAAACTATGGCGGAAACCTCGGTCCCTTTAAGTTCTACTTAAAGGACTGCATCTAATTTTTTTCTTTTTTCATTCTCTCGATTCTCTGGCCTGCTTTTCAGGAAAACCTTTCATTAAATATAGATGCTGATTTTTAAAGCTGAAATTCGCAAAAAAAGAATGGTTGGGATCGAAACAGATTACCTGCGTCTTGCAGCCAATATCATTCCGCAGGCGCCAAGCCCTGCAAGAATACCCATGAACGGGACTGGAGACTTAGTTGGTGTCGGTACAGGTGACGGGGACATATCCACGGTTCGTTCGACGGTCTTGCCAGCAGAGATGGTCATGGTCCCTGACCAGTCGTTATATCCAACATTCTGGAGAAGGATGGTATGAGTTCCTGCAGTAATATCATTCAGCATAAGCGGCGTGTATCCCCTAAAGACATTGTCAACATACACATCAGCCCCTGAGGGATCAGAGGTCATATACAGTGATCCGGTCGTTACAACTGGAGAGACCGGCGTCATCGTCACTGAAAATGTTCTGGTCTCACCAGAATTTAATCTGAATGAGGAGGAATAGGTGGTGTAGCCATCAAGCTTGAGAACGAGTGTGTGGGTCGTCCCAGAAGTGAACGGACCCGCATGCATGTAGTTAGGATTTGACACTGAGGAGTACTGCGTATTTCCAACATAGGTCCCGTCAATATAAACGGCAGATCCGGACGGATAGGAAGCAATCTGGATATAGGAGTCAGCACTGCTCTGCAGATTCGCCGAGACCGAAGTTGTCGACCCACTGTAAATGGTGGCTGAAGTTGAATAGGAGGTGTAACCAGCTTTCTTCACCATGACCTGATATGTCCCTGGATTCAGACCAAGCGTGAAGGATGTGTCTCCTTTGTAAACGCCATTGATGTAAACGTCAGCGTTCGACGGGCTGGAATAAACAGAGAGATACCCATACGTCACGTATGGGATCAAGGAAGCGGAGACTGAAGAGGTCTGACCTGCAGTCACGAATGTGGAGCCTGACCATGAGTCATATCCTGATTTTTCCAGACGGATGGTGTGAGATCCTGCGGGGAGAGTGATGGTAGCCGAGCTGGTCCCTTTGTAGATCCCGTCGACGTAAACATTCGCTCCCGAGGGGTTCGAGGAAACAGAAAGGTAACCATTGGTCTGGATCGGTGTCAATACCGCATCGATCTGGATATAAGCATCTTTGGCAGGAGTTCCGGCATCAAAATAATAATCATAATATCCGTTCTTCGAGATGGTAATATAATGATGTTCAGGAGTTCCGGTCGTGTAAATGGTAAAACTATCTGGGGTGATGATGGTTTTTCCTGTGGCAGAATCAGTAGCGGTAGCCCCAGATGGGGATGAAGTAACGTAAATGGTGGCCGTATCCGAACCTATGGCTGCCAAAGCCGGCAGACAAAGTAGGGATAGGGCAGCCAACAATACAAGTAAAGCGAGAAGAGACTTTCTCATAGAGAATACAACGGGGGGATCACTAAATAATCTTTGGTTGGTCATGAGAATGTAGGGAACAAAACCGCGAAAGTGCCTCATATCCAGTCATCTCGACCCTGACCCCAAGGTTTTCTGCCGCAACCGTCGCTAGAGAGATCTTTCCTGCAAGGAGCTCCTCGAGTGTTGAAACGCCGGTGATCCTGACCGCAGGGATCCCAAGTTTGTCAAACGTATGCATATCAAAAAATCCGCATCCGATAAATCCTCCAACTGTGGTGATAAATATCAATTTGGACGGCGGCATCGGGAGACAAAACCCTTCAAAAGAGACGCCGTTCAGATTCCCTGAAGCATGTCCCGGGCGATCATACGCTAATTCCATAGATATGTATGTGTGACCATAACACTAAAACAATTTCAGCGAGATGAAAATCATATGATCTGTGAGATACGAAAATACGGTGACCCCATACTTTTTTTGCACGCAGAAACTGTAGAGAAGATCGGTGAAGAGGAACAAAAGATCCTCGCCGATATGTGGGACACGATGATCCATAACCGATGCGTTGGTCTTTCAGCCCCTCAGATCGGGGTCTCAAAACGCCTGTTCATCGTAAATATAGGCGGAGTGACCATCAAAGGAGCTAACCCGGAAATACTTAAAGAAGGTGCACTCGTCGAAGAGATGGAAGGTAGTCCATGCATTCCGGGAGTCCAGCGGCCCGTTCGTCGGCCTGGAAAAATCACCTGCAGATATCTGGATGTTTCCGGCGAGATCATCGAAACAGAGCTGAAAGGCGTTGCCGCACGGGCGTTTCTTCATGAAAAGGACCATCACGACGGAGTGCTTTTCCTAGACCACCTGAAACCTATGCAAAAACGCATGATCCAGAAGTCCCTTGAAAAATAATACACAGAAGTTATCCACAAACCATACAATGATATCTTCTGAAAAAGAATAGTTGACAATGAACCTTATTCCAACACGCGAACAAATTCAGGAGGAGGCCGAAAAGATCCGCCCCTCGATCGAGAAGATTGCGATAAAAAAAGGCTGGTTCCTCAATAATAATAAAGATGTGGCCGATTCAACGATCGAAGGGCTTGCCAGAAACAGACTTATCTATGGAAAACGGTTCTGTCCATGCCGTATTCCTACCGGAAATGAGGAAGCCGATAAAATATATCTATGTCCGTGCAGAGACTCGGGGTCTGACATTGAGAAATTTGGGCACTGTCACTGCCACCTGTATTTCAAAGAATGATATCATATGGATGATATTTCACACACTTATTTTAAGTTAACATCATTTTCCTGACAGGAAAAGTGTCTGGTATAGCTATGAGAGACGATGTTCTGTCGATCTAAAAACACAGGCGTCATAATTTAGAGCTTTATTTAGCCTTTATTTCTGATTTAAAGGCTCTCTGTCACTTCTGTCACTATTGTCGATATATTTTGGATCCCTTGTACAATAGAAGTACATTGCTATATATTATAGAGATAGATAAACATTGACATAAGTGACATCATTGACATAACAAGCTAAAATTTAAAAATAAGGCAAATATGAGCTTATATATATGTCAATTACAAAATCAGAAGTGACATAAGTGACATAAAAATTAGTTTTTACGAAGGATCCTTGCAGCAAAATGTCCGGCGTTTTCCCCGCCGTCGACCGCCATACAGGCAACCGGGACACCTTTTGGCATCTGAACGATCGACAACAGAGCGTCCAGACCGCCTGCAATTTTCCCTGAGACCGGCACACCGATCACCGGTTTTTTCGTTCTTGCGGCAACGACACCTGGAAGAGCCGCCGACATGCCGGCAATACAGATGAACACCTGTGCATCCGACGACTTCACATATTCATCCAGTTTTTCAGCATCTCGGTGGGCAGAAATGATCTGGACATCAAAGGAAATATGGTAAGACAGAAGAACGTCCGTTGTCTTATCAACGACCGTCTGGTCTGATTTGGAACCGGCTATAACTGCGACTTCGGGCATCTGATAAAACCTCTATGGAGTTAATATATGTATGTCTATTCTCATATATGTAACAGACTTTCCCATGTATAAAGAAACACTGCTCATGATGCCCGGACCCGTGCCGATGCCGGAAACGGTCCGTAACGCAATGACAAAACAGGCGATCAATCACAGAAGCAAAGAATTCGGTGACTGCTACGCTGATATTGTCAGATCCTTAAAACCTATCTTTGGAACGACAAACGACATGCTCGTTCTTTCTGGATCGGGAACTGCAGGTCAGGAGGCCGCGATAGGCTCATTTGCCAAAGGCAAAAAGATCGTATCCCTGGTGAATGGAAAGTTTGGAGAACGCCTTGGTCTTATCTCCAAGATCTACGGCGAGACCACGATGATCGAATCTGAATGGGGACATGCTCTTGATCTCGAAACCCTCAAACAGGAGCTCGAAAACGGCGCCGAGGTCGTCACCCTCGTCCACAACGAAACCTCTGCCGCAGTTCTAAACCCTGCCGAAGAGGTTGGAAAACTCGCCAGAAAATACGATGCATTGTTCATCCTCGATGCGATCACCTCAGTCGGCGGCGACACCGTAAAATCAGACGAATGGGGCGCCGACGTGACAATTGTTGGAAGCCAGAAATGTCTTGCAGCCCCTGCAGGACTTGCGGCAGTTTCCGTTTCACAAAGAGCCTGGGACAGACTGTCTGAGAACAGACCGTTCTATCTCGACTTGAAGAAGGCAAAGAAATCAGCCGACGGGAACCCGATGGAAACGCCAACAACACCTGCTGTCCCCTTGTTCCTCGCTCTCCGTGAAGCATGCAGACTCATTGACGAGGAAGGGATCGAAAACAGGATCGCCCGTCACCACAAAATGTCTGCCGCAGTTCGCGCTGCCGGCGAGGCATGGGGACTTGCTCCTGTTCCTCAGGTGGACGCTCTCCATAAAGCTTCAAACACCGTTACCGGGTTCTTCTATCCAGATGGTGTCGAGGATGCAAAGATCCGCGGCGCTTGCAAAAAGATGGGTATCGAATTTGCCGGTGGTCAGGACAGATTCAAAGGGAAAATATTCAGGATCGGCAACATGGGTATCATTGATACACCTGAGATCATTGCGACCGTCGCAGCCATTCAGATGTGCTTCAAAAAAGCCGGATACTCTGTTAAAGGCGACGGACTTTCAGCAGCCATCGATATCTTATCATAATCTTTTTTTTAGATCTAGGTCTTTCCTTAAATATATTGCACAACAGACATAGTGGGTATGTTGCCTCTTTCAGAAAACATCGGTACGGTCCCCCCTTCCGCAACGATGGCGATGAACAACCGTTCAAAAGAGATGATCGCCAAAGGAATAGATGTCATCAGCCTCGCGGTAGGCGAGCCTGACTTCAATACTCCCGATCATATCACCCGGGCCGCAATAGAGGCCTTATACCGCGGTGAGACCCACTATGCGCCCTCCCGAGGGATCCCCGAGCTGACCAAAGCGATCGCAGAAAAACTCAATACTGAAAACCATATCCCGACTGCTCAGAACCGGATCCTCTGCACAAGCGGCGCAAAAGACGCCATAAGGATCACTATGACGGCGTGCCTAAACCCCGGCGATGAAGTGATCATCCTCGACCCATCATGGGTCTCATACGATCCTTGTGTCACCATCGCTCGGGGAAAACCGATCCACCATTCGCTTAACGGTAACTTCCAAGTGGATGAATCCCTGTACGACAAGATCTCCGATAAAACCAAAATGATCGTCGTCAACACGCCATCGAACCCTACCGGTTCGATCCTTGACCGGTCATCACTCAGGATCCTTGCGGATGCATGCATCGATCACGACCTTTACTGTCTCTCGGACGAGATCTATGAAAAACTGGTCTACGGCAAGGAGCACGTGTCGATCGGATCCCTGCCTGATATGGATGAACGCACGATCACCATCAACGGATTTTCGAAAGCCTATGCGATGACCGGATGGAGACTTGGATATGCTTCGGCTCCTTTGAACGTTATTTCGTATATGGACAAGGTCATGCAGCATTCGGTTGGAAATGTCAATACCTTTGCTATGTGGGGAGGCGTGGCTGCTTTAACAGGTGACCAAACCTGCGTCGAGTCGATGAAAAACGAGTTCGAGCAGAGAAAGAAATATGTCATCGGCAGACTCGCGGGGATGGGCCTGAAAACAGCACCTGCAGACGGAGCGTTTTATGCGTTCATCAACTGTGGGGGGGATGACGGCGCGACTGCAAACCTTTGGCTGGACAAAGCCCACGTGGCAGCAACTCCCGGCTTTGCATTCGGGGCTCCGGGGTGGATAAGGATCTCATACGCCGCGTCCATGGAAAGGCTTGAAGAAGCACTTGATCGAATAGAAAAACTCTAATATTTTTTTTGTGATATATTTTTGCTGATCCTCTCGGATTAGAAAAGACAACACCTCTTTTTCCAGATATTGCGATGTGTCCGTCCTGGATAACTGTTGTGGATTTTGCATAGGATCCTTTATTTTTGTGAGAGATGCTTTCGTTAAAGGCATTTATTGTACCGCCTTGGATGGATCGCGACGGGGCAATTATTGCATTTTTTCATCTGGTCGCGTTGATGATGACGACGTCATCCCTGTGGAGAGAGGAGCTTCTACGGATACTGGCATCGATCAAGAGAAGAGAAAGCTATCTTAGGAGATAGGTAGCCGGCTTCATAAGCGTACTTTTCTAAGCGGTTGTTCGGGTGAATGGCTGAATTAAAAAAAAGTTAGTTAAGGGTGATTGAAATCACTCCTCGTATGTTCTGAGATTAGGCTTTGAGTGTAGCGTAGTTCTTGCCAATAATCTTGCCATCTTTGGTCATCAAAGAAATGGTGTAGGTCTTGCCAATGAAGCTTGGATTTGGAACATACATTCCCGTACCCTTATATCCATCAAAGGTTCCGTAAGCATTGGTGAATCCTGTGTCTAGTTGAGCTGCAGTTACGCGCTGTTCTGTTCCAGCACTGAACGTAGATGTACTTACAGGACCAGAAACTTTGTAGTAGTTTCCTGCATCTCCAATACAGATATCAAACTCTATGTTTTTACCTGGTGTTGCTCCTGTAGACATCAACGTAAGACCATCTTTAACACTTAGGTCAGCGGTGAATGTGAGCATTGGTGTAGGTTCAGCAGAGGTACTAAGTCCTCCGGCAAATGATGCAACTAAAGCTGCAATAACAATTGTGACAACGAGCATCAGCATAACACCGACAACCGGTGAGACTGCTGAATCCTTAACATGTTTTTCTGCGTTCATTGTTATGCACCTACCGTAACAGTCTTGGTAAACATTGTTTGACCGGATGGAAGATAAACGATCATCACGGTGACACTATCTCCCTTGTTTAACGCTATAGAACCAAGGCCATCGCCATATACACATGTTGAACCAAATTTCCAATTCAAATCATCGGCTTTTGCCCATATGTCAACATTAGGTTTACCACCCGTAGTCAAGCCTTCACCATCGAGGTATGCTCTTAAGGTAGGTTCTGTAAATGTCTGACTTGTTTTAATTTTCAGAACATTGTCGTCTGAGCCTAAACTTGTATTAGTGGCTGAAGTTCCGAATACACTCGTCCACTGAGCTAAAGTCCATCCGACGATCTCGCCGTTTGTGTATGAGCATTTATCAAAACCAGCTGGAATTACATTACTAGTGATAAATGTAAATGCATCACCCGAGGCGCTCATTCTTGAACCGCTCTTTAGGGTGTAATTTCCAAACCACTGCACTTTATTGGAGAGATTTGCTGCCTGTGTTTGTGAAGCGGGAGCGGAACTTACATTGTCAGAGTCTTTAAACCCTTTTGCCTGATCTGATTCAACAATGTTAAAACCAAATGGCACGGTGTAATTTTCTCCGCCGGCAACCAGTGTGCGTGTGGATCCTGTTTTTGAAAGAACGATCTTAATGTCCTTGGAAGGAATCTCATCAGATAATGACAGAGCAATTATTTCAAGGCTGTTAGTGGTCAGTTTGACATCAAATGTCGCTGACGGTGTAGGTTTCTGGGTTGTAATTAAACCCCCAGCCATTGTCGCAACAATAGCCGCGATAATGATCGTCACAACAAGCATAAGCATAACACCGACTACCGGTGAAACTGCGCTGTCTGATTTTTTGTTTCTTCTTTTTTGCATAAATTTCACTTCTGTAACCCCCCTTGATTAAATTAAATGGAGAGGAATAGATTAATGATTTGTAGGGAGTGACATATAAGTTAACCTGCACGCGCAAAAATAAGATAAAATCTGGTCATAATCAAGATCGTGCAGATAATAAAAAACTCATTTCAAAAAAAGAGGGAGACAAACTTTTTTAATAGAGTCTCATTTCTGTTCTTAATATAAAGAATGTTAATGTTGAGAATTTCTAACAACCCATTTTTTCTAACCGAAATTACTATTATCTCGTACATTGATGAACTTGTATGGGGACCTTTGAGACTTTTGGCTTGAATGAAGCATACAAAAAGCGTTATAAGAAACTTGGCGATCGCCTAAGTGACGTAAATTCCGCGATACCTTGGTCTCTTTTCCGCCCTCTTCTGCAGGGGATGTACGCCAACGCCAACGGAGAAGGCGGTCACCCGAATTATGATGTGATCATGATGTTCAAGATCCAGCTTCTTGAAGTCTGGTATAATCTCTCGGATATTGCTGTCGAACGGGAAATCTATGATAGGATCTCATCCTGGAATTAAGTGAGGGCATTAACCCGAAACGGCGAGCGAGACATTGTCTTGCGAGTTTCTGGGATGCCCTGAAAGTATCCCGGATAATTCCACCATCTGGTTATTTCGGGAGCGTATGTCGCAATCCGGCGTTGATACATTAGTTTGGGAAGAATTCCAGCGACAATTAGAAGCAAAGAGTCTCAAAATTGAACAAGGCAGTGCGCAAGGCAAAGCCTTGCTCTCCGATTCGGGCTTACAGCCCTCACTGTGAATCAGGATGCAACGTTTATTTATGCTGAACCTGGTCATTGTAAAAAAGACACGCCGCGAGGGGACCGGGCAAAAACGCAACGGGATAAAGATGGTAAAATCATGTCCAAGAATGGGAAAATACACTATGGCTATAAACTTCACACCATCATTGATACAACGCACGATCTTATTCGGCGTATTGAAACCACCACGGCAAATGTTCATGATAGCCAGGTGGATCTGTCAGAAAAAGGTGAAGTGGTCTATCGGGATCGAGGATATCAGGGAGCAAAATGCAAGGAACATAGTGCCACAATGAAACGGGGAGCGAGAGGGCATCCGATTGGCATGCGGGATAAACTGAGGAATATGCGGATAAGTAAGAAGAGATCAAAGGGAGAAAGACCCCATGCAGTGATCAAAAATATCTTTCATGCAGGGTTGGTGAAGGTAACAACACTACAAAGAGTGAGAGTGAAAAATATGCTGGCTGCATTTTGTTATGATCTTTATCAGCTAAAGACCATAGATTTGAAGAAGTCAGGAGCGTAAGCTTTCGAATTTTTCTCATAAATGGTGGGAAAAACGATGAGATACCAGGGGTGAATCTGCTTTTTTGGGGGTAAGTTGGGGGCAAAAGAGACTGGGCAATACCATCTTCTTAAAAAATAAGGGGTTGGTAGAAATTCTCATGTTTTTTACAGTGTTTTTGGAAAAAAATCAAAGAATTTATTGCAATACAGAGATCAAAATGTCGGAGCTCGTATGATCAAGGTCAATACATTGTATTAACAATGATATAATCTAACTCATGTTAGTGTATCCGAAAACAAAATCCCCCTCATTTTTATTTCTGACGAGAAGGGAAATGTCTGCTTCTTTGCGATAAAACAGGGATGAACTTAAAAAAATGCAAACTCTATCCGAGGGCGAAAATGTAGTCCATTATACTTGACAGTGAAGCATGACCCATCAAACTGAGTTATGCGGAAAAACATGTAAAGAGGCTGAGGGCATAATATCTGAAAATGGAAATATCGCCATCAAGGTTTCTCCTTTCTGAATCAAAAAGAGAGATTACATCGAATAAAAACAAATAAATATACATAATATGATAGTTAATGATATTATATATCCATGGAGAGAGAGAGAGATTCATAGAAAATATAGGAAACAGAAATGAACAATACTAAAATACTCACACTCCTCGTCATATCTATATTTTTCATCTGTCTTTTTACAGGCAATGTATCCGCCCGCGGACCAACAAACGACGACATTGGAAATGGGGACGTTATCTATTGCGGCGAACAAAATCTCAACGTGACCACCGGATTTCCTAGCGTTCTCTACTTCAGAATAGATGGGGGATCTGAAGTTATCACCCCGGTAGCAAATAAAATCAGCATCGGAACAACCCAGACAAAAGGAGTCTATATCGCTTACTATACTCCTGGGGTAACATCCACAGATTACATCATCGTAAAAGACCTCACCGAAACTCTTGGTACTCTCATGATACGTACATATGGGACCGATGCACCCTCCTCCCCCACTGTTGCTTCAGGAGTTTCCACTATCCAAAAAGACCTAGGGATCATGTATTACTTCTCAAGTGGTGAAATCGAACTATCAGTTCTTCCTCAAACATGGTACAACTACACCATAACCTATGCAGATGGAGGCACAACAGAAACTATCACCAACCTTGCTGGGGCAGACGTGCAGCTCAATAGTAACAATAACCCATCTAAACAAACAAATGCCCTCGCATTCAAATTCCGGGACAATAACCCGGCAAGCCAGATCAGTGCCGTACTCACCTTCAAAACAGATCTCAACGGACTTATTCATGAAAAGCAACTCCCGATAACAATAAACACCGCCTCACCTTCACTCACTTCACCCTCGACCATCCTACAGGGGGAAACGCTCAATCTTGCGCTCTTTGGAACACCATATACCATCTACACACTCTCGATAGATCCTGCACTCGGTGTATCAGGCCCTGCTTTCTCCAAAACCGGAACGTATGACTCATTTACCCAGCAAAAAGTGACCGTCCACACCGACTGGTCCGGCACAAAAACCATTTATGTCGAGATCCCGTCAAATGCTACCTTGGGAAATTATCAGATCTTCACCACAGATGCGGCAGGAACTATAATTGCCCCTCTCTCTTTCACGGTTGAAGAATCCATACGGACGCTTACCTTCAGCAGTCTCCCACCTGATGCAATTGCGGGAAAGTTCGCTGTTGGTGACACGATCCTCCTCCAAGGGTCCCTAACCAATGCAAAAGCAACTGATACAGCATATCTTTATCTAACCGGAGCAAATCTCCCTGCAAATGGGGTATCATTGATTACCGGGACACCGGTCGTTGACGGGAGCGTGGCGACATTCACACAGATGGACCTCAGTGCTGGAAAATTCTCCCATTACTGGTCAACACGAGGTCTTGACTCGGGAACATATACGCTTCATCTAAACAGTGAACCGATCGGAGCCGCAACAGAAGAAGGGCTTACCTGGTCCCTCTATCTCAGTGAAGCAAGTATTCATCTAACTCTCGCAGATGAAACGCGAAACACCTTTGTTCAGGGATCACCTCTCACTCTCGAGTGGATTGCGCGGGGAAGTCCGGGTGCCGCCACTAATCTCTCAACGAGCGGGGAAGTACACTGGTACATCTTTGGAACGAACTATAATTATGCAGATAAAATGAGCAACTTCCCGATCCTCGAGGGAACACTCGGCATAACGGCCCCACAGGGCAAATATAATTATTCTTACAATAAAAATATGACCAAAGGCTTGGATTTAGGCACATACAACCTTATAATTCAGCATCCGGGAGCAGACAACGTCTTTGATGTCTACCCTGACGCATACAATAAATCATTCTCCACCCTCACAACAAGTCAGGGTGAAACCACCAGTATAGCTGATAAGCAGACATCGAATGTGGTGTATCTCCTTGAAAGTATGCTCAGGAGCTCCTTTTCCGACGACCTCTATTCGATAGCTGAATTCACCATCGAAAAGCCGTGGTTTGCTATAACCGACATTACAAACACCAGCATAGGTTCACCCCTAACCTTCACCGGAACTACCAACATTCCAAAAGGTGAATCAGTCAGCCTGATCATCGAACCGCTCGGATTTAATATATCAACTGATGCAAATACGGCAATGCGGATCCCGACATCCAAAACTACCACATCTCCGGGAAGTGATTGGACCTACCGCACGTTTTCATTTAAAAATATTGACACGACCACATGGTATCCCGGGACCTATCAGGCAACCATTATATTAGATGATTGCGGCATGAAACGGACCACGAGCTTCAGCATAACAGGGGGAGAGACAACAGTTGTCAACGCCACGACCACCGCAGATTACAATACTGATCTGCTGCAAACGATCCCGACCAATACCCAACCAACAACACCATCAAAACCAATCAGCACAGAAACACCGACAAAGTCACCCATAGATATTCTTGGTATAATTGCCGGACTGGGAGTCGCCACATACCTGATAAGGAGAAAGTAAATGGCTTTCACCGCAAACAGACAACAACTGACCCTCCTGCTTGGTATAGCTATTCTATTGCTCATTGTTACAAGCATTATCTTCATCATAAGTTTCTCCGGGATCCTCAACAATGAAGAGGGAAAAAATCCGATCACACCGACCCCGATCCCAACGGCGGTGCCAACAAACGCAATAACACCAAAACCCACCACAACACCACAGATAGTACAAACCCCTGCCAGCAACCTTAAACTAGACACCGTTCTTGAACTGCCTGGAGTGGAAGGATTTGAAGCGGGCGGATTTGCTGGTCAGGAAGAGGGTTCGAAATACTCTGAAAGTACCTGGAAATCAGCAGGGGTCACCTGGTCCTATACTGACACATGGAAACTCCATGAGATATTTCTCACCGTTAATGAGATCCCATCAACACTCTACACTCTGGATAAAGAGACCGTCTATACGGTTCAGGTCCCATGGCGCATCGTCTGGACAGTGACAAGCGGTGATGTGGGCCCATACTCCGATGTGTGGCTTTCTCTCTTCAAGATAGATAAAGAAACGAACCAAGCAACACTTCTGGAAACATTTGGATGGCAGGGACATCACAGCGCGGAAAAAACAAAAGTAGAGGGGATGTTTGGACCCGGCACCTATGCCATCGGGATATTTGTGAGAAATGCGGGAGTATCGGTCGATGTTCAGTACAGTACAATGGCAGGGACCTATGCCTACGAAGAGGAACTCAAATGAAATCTGTGTTGCCAAATTTTCTCAAAAAAAACAGAAATGATTCAATAATAGAGATGGAAAATAAAACAAAGCAGAAGTTCAGCCTGAAAAAAATCATTGGTGCACTGATAACACAGGAGAAAAAAACCGAATTCAATAAAGCAGAGATCATTGAACTCCCCCCATATGAGGGGAGGGAAAAACTTCTCGAACAGTATTGGCTCACGCCGCCGTTCGCCTATGCAAACCTGTTTCAGGACAAATTCTCCCACAGTCATTACGAAATCATCGAACCAAAGATCACCGAATCAGAATATATCATTCTGGAAGAGATCATCCAGCTTCTAAGAACGACCCTCGTGTATGACGCGGGAAAAAAATATTCCACTGACGAGATCGACAGAGATCATCTGATCGACATCATCACCTCATTCGATGCAGAAATTTGTGAAGATCGTCTCAACATTCTCATCTATTACCTCAACCGAAATCTGCTCGGTTATGGAAAACTCGATCCGCTTATGCACGACGAACGTATCGAAGATATTACCTGTAACGGAGCGGATATCCCGATCTATCTCTATCATCAAAAATACGGAAACGTCCGAACGAACTGTGTGTTTGATAGCAAAGACCTGAACAAATATGTCATGAAACTCGCTCAAAAAGCCGATAAACAGGTCTCTCTTACGACGCCGCTCGTCGATGCTTCTTTACCAGAGGGCGCTCGTGTTCAGCTCACCTATTCGGATATCATCTCCTCGAATGGAAGCAGTTTCACGATCCGCAAATTTAAATCCGATCCGATGACCCCGATAGATCTGGTCATGAATAAAACCTACACAGCCGAACTGATGGCACACCTATGGCTCGCGGTGGAAAACAGACGAAGTATGCTTATTGCTGGAGGAACGGCAAGTGGAAAAACCTCCACGATGAACGCGATCTCCTTTTTCATTCCCTATGACTCAAAAATCGTCTCCATCGAAGACACGCGTGAGATACAGCTTCCCAAGCATGAGAACTGGCTTTCCATGCGTACAAGAGAGAACATAACCACCGAGAATATGGGAAACGTCGATATGTTCTCGCTCTTAAAAGCAGCTCTCAGACAGAGACCGGAGTTCATTATTGTCGGTGAAGTGAGGGGGGAAGAGGCACAGACCCTTTTCCAGGCAATGAACACCGGGCATACCACCTACTCGACGCTGCACGCCGGAAAAGTGAACGAAGCCATCAGCAGACTGACCCACGAGCCCATCAACGTCCCGGTCGCGATGTTCTCTGCCCTACACCTGATTCTCATCCAAGGTCTCTTATATGGAAAAGGAAAAGGATTTCGTCGGTGTCTCTCACTAAACGAGATCTCGGTCGTGAATAATGAGGTCCTGTGGACACCGCTTTTTATCTGGGACAATGCGACCGATTCCTGCAAAAGGACGCACAATGAATCACGTGTTTTTGAGAGTATCGCAACACAAAATGGATGGTCCAATGAGCAACTCACAAATCGGTTAAAATATCGGGAGAGAGAGATCGAAGATATGGTAGCTACCGGGAAGATTTCCGCCCTAGAAATAGGCGATGCAATTCTGAATGCAAAACTCGGTGAATCAGTAAATGCGTAAATATGAGACCCTTGAAAAATCCCTTCGTTCTGCGCATATCCCAATACCACCAGGAAGATATCTGCTCCTTACCATCATTCTGACGATCATTGCAGGTAGTATCTGCAATCTTGCCGGCACACTGGTTGTTTTGACCGGCATCGTCATACCTCTTCCAACATTCCTCCCAGCACACATCTTCTATCTGTTCTCTTCAGTCATTATCACCGCTGCGGCAGGGTGCCTGATCTATTATTATCCAACACTGAAAGCCAGCGGGCGAAAAACCAGGATCGATCTGGATCTCCCCTATGCAGTGACGTATATGCAGGCACTATCCCCGATCCTCTCTCTCGCAGATATTTTTCGAAACATCCACCAGGAATACGATCTCTACGGTGAAGTCTCAAACGAATGCGGAGTGATCGTTCGAAATATGGATGTGTTTGGGGAAGATCTCAATACTTCTATCGAACATGCAAAAGAGATAACTCCCTCGGAAAACTTCCGCGAGCTTTTGAACGATCTGCTTCTGATGCACCAGAGCGGAGGCAATCTGACAAATTTCTTTAATGCAAAGTCACTCGCCTATCGGGAGATATCCCGCAACGAACAGGACTCTCTTCTTCAGTTCCTCGAAATGATTGCTGAGATCTATGTGACCGTCTTTGTAGCAGGACCAATTGCGATCATCATCATGCTGGTCGCCCAAAATCTCACTGGGCAATCTACACTTGGCGGTATCACGACGCTTCTGTATGTTGGTCTCCCACTAGGTGCGATAGTTCTTATCGCCATCCTTTACATCCTCCTTCCTCCAGACAACCTTGCCATCTCTCATAAAGAAGTCCAGGAAACGGAATACGCCAATGACATCCTAAACACAAAATCAAATGAAGAACCCAACCTGGAATTTATCAAAAAGGTCGAGAAAAGAAAGAGAGAGATCCACATTCTGGAGTTATTAAAACACCCGGTCAAAACCTACATCGCTAAATACGATTATGCGATTGTGCTTGGGATGATTGCAGCGGGAGGCATATTCTATCTTTATTATTCCGGATATCTGGCGTCTGTATTCCCGGTATTCACATTTGAGGCATTTCTTTGTCTGATCATTATTGCGGGTATCATCCCAGCGATCATCGCCTATGAATTACGGTATAGATATGTAAACAGTATTGAAAAACAGATGCCTGAGTTTTTGCGCGAAATTGCTGATATGCGTGATATCGGTATGACTCTGCAGGGAGCGATCTTTCTTATTGCAACAAATAAAAAGGGCGTTCTCTCATCAGAGATCAAGGTGGTCTCCGATGAGATCAGATACGGCACGCCGCTTTCGAACGCTCTGGTTCGCATGGAAGAACGTATCGGTGTAATCACCATCAAACGTGCTGTTTCCCTTCTAGTTAAAGCAAGTGAGATCACCGACTATATCCGTGAGACCCTCACGATTGCAGTTTCTGATCTGGAACATTATTTAAAAATGAAAAGTAAGAGGAAAAATGTCTCGATCGTTTATCTCGCGGTAATCTATCTGTCATTTGGCATCTACCTTTATACAGCGTACCAGTTGAATGTCGTGTTCATTTCAAGTTTTTCTTCATTTGACATTGCATTCGACATTATGTCCAACAAAACTGCGATGTTTCATATCGGTATCATTCTAGCATTCTTTTCCGGGATCATGGCAGGACAGATGTCAGCAAATACCATCCTCTCCGGACTGAAACATTCAGCACTCCTACTGGCTGCAACTTTGATAGTATTCATCTATCTGATATGAGGTTTAAAAAAACTATGCAACACACAAAAAACGATGGGCTGACATCTGTTGTCGGTGAAATGCTCCTTCTTGGAATTGTAATCATTCTCGTATCGCTGGTTGCCATGTCTGCCTTCAATCTCCTCCCGGGTGAGCGGGAAACAATTACTGAAGTAGTAATGGAATATCAGAAAGGAACGAATAACATTTCCTTCTGGCACAAGGGTGGCGACTGGGTCCTTAAACAGGATCTCCGAGTAACCCTGGATTCCGTGGCGGTAAATGGAGAGACAACATTGACAGACTGGGAGGGGAAGTCTGTTGATGTGTTTGATCTGGGAGGATGTTATACAATAAAAACGGACACAATTCCCGTTGGCGAAATCAGATTGGTGACAACTGGATCTATATTATATTCCGGGAGGATCACATGAGTAAAAAGGATGATGGAGTAACGGTGGTCATCGCAATGATGCTTATACTTGCGATTTTTGTCACATGTATGTCGGCATATAGCACAACGTACCTCCCAGGATTAAAGGAAACCGCCGAGATCCAGCATAGCGAACAGGTGAAATTTGCATTTGAACGCTTCGCCTCTGACGTGGATAACATCTATAGTCAGGGAATGCCGGCCAGATACTCGGAACCTCTAACACTCGGAGGAGGGGATGTTCTTTTATCTCCGTCGAAGTCCAGCGGAATACTGGAAATAAAAAATGAAACCATCGGATACCTGACGTATGGAGAAAATAATATTTCAATTAATACTACTCGTATCACCTACACACCATCATACTCACTCTGGGAACCTCAGGGATACACATATACAAATGGTCTGGTCTGGATTACCAAAGGAACAAAAAAGACGCCGGCGTCTCTAACGCTCTACACAAATAAAAGTGGCGTTGAAGAAGAAAAGAACTGGATAAAAGAACAGTTCGAGAGTATGAATCAGACCATGAAGATCTCCGGTGAAAACATGACGATGCAGATAATTACCATGGAGGCAAAAGAACCTTTCAGTGTCACCGGGTCGGGTGTGGTAAAACTACGGTTGGATACCACCACAATAGAAAAACCTTCCATTCCATCAGGAGAGGTTACACTGATCAACAACAGAAATCCTGTACCATATATTATTACAGAAAAAAATCTCACCATAAATATACTCACGATTGAGGTGAGCATGATTTGAAAGATTCGGCTGTCTCTCCGGTGATCGGTGTTATACTGATGCTTTCTGTAACACTCCTAATTGCGGGGCTCCTTTCGGGGTATGTATCAGGATTTATTGGGTCGAATAGTGTTACACCCTCTGTAGAACTCACCGCATACACCACCGGTTTTGGTGAAGACTTTCAGTTTGTTTTTGAGCATCGTGGGGGAAATATTTTGCGCCCGGTAGATTATAAAGTGACAACACGGATAATAGGGACGTCGGCTGAAGCAAACAACAAATTCATGCTAAGCGCATTATCCACAGATGTATGGACCACAGGTACCAGGATCACCACTACCAACCTCACGCATACTGCAGAAATTCTGGGAGTGGATACAGATATGCTGAATATATCCATTAACAAATCTCGTGCGATAAATGTCGCTATTTATCACATACCAAGTTCAACCCAGATATTTGAGAAAACGATCCTTCTGGTGGAATCATGAGAGATAAAAATGATGGGGTGTCCGAGGTCGTCGGTGTGATGCTTCTTCTAACGATCACGATACTAGTGGTAAGCATTGTTGCATTGTCTGCAACCGAACTCATTGATATTAATAAGCCACCACTCTCAACATCCATCATCGCAGTGAATACAGATGACAGTGGCACCAAATATACCATCACGATGGAAAATGTTGCTGGGGATGCATTTTCACTCGATTGGATACGACTCATCATCGGTGTGCGAAATGATGCAACGCGGATGATTACTCTGGATGGGTCATCAGATAAAATTCTAAGTGTGTCCGGTGATACGTTTATCAGAACCGGAGACCAGTTCAAACTCTTATCTGATGAGAAGGGAAAGTTTGTATTTGGAAGCTTCTCTGTTGCTGCCGGAGAGTATCTCACGTATCAGTTCTATGATCCTGATACCGGGATTTGCGTATCTTCAGGGGAGATCCAGATATGAATGACCAGTAGCTTATTCTACTGTTTCCAGATCAGGAACTGATTTTCTTTGCATTACATTCATTGCGATATACGAGCATATCACAAGGGAAAAAATCATCATTAAGTGTATCTTACATTTTATTTCAAACATCTTATGCCCTAGATTTGGCACTTAAAATAATCCCTTTATCCAACGTATTACCTTATCACTAACTACAAACACGAGGTCCCCTTTGATGGAATTTAGATAGATACCTAGTCAGGGTAAAGCTTCACAAAACTCCGATCCCACCTTTTTTCTTTGGCGCGTACCGGTCATCCTGCATATAGTCAGGAGGATACTCCGCGTAAACATCGCCGATACCTACTAAAAATAATCATGTTTATATAGAACTACTAAACAACATATTCCATACATTACTCTGTCAAAA
>DALTVX010000087.1 GCA_029987395.1 Methanocorpusculum sp.
CCAGCGGTGACCATGTAGTCTGGAACATTTCCCTTCATAATGCATCAGACGGTGGGATGCGTCGAAGTGGGTTTCTTTATAGATCCGGGTAACCATTGATGTACTGTTTTGCCTTCAAGAACATAATACTCTTCTTCGAAGCTCATCATCCCTCCCGCGAGGGGCTCCGTTTTTTGTATGGATCCACCTGTTACAAAGTCTCTTACAAGGCTCTCATAAACTTGCTCTGAAAAAGAGGTTCCTGAAATGTGGTATATAAATGTAGTTATTGAAACGTGGCCTTCCCCTGATTTATCATCAAAACCTGGTTTTTTTGATCTTTGAGAGGCCTCCATTACTATTATTATCACTCCCCGCTCATAAGTATAGGAACACGCTGAGAAGACCGTATCTATATTAGACATGGTTGGTCAGCAGGTGTTCGGGGTCCTGCGTGCAGGATACCGAACCATCCCGCCCGTTATCCGGGTGGGTTCATTCACAATAATAGTATCCAAAAACCAACGAGGAAACTTTATGGGACAGGGAAAATTCGCAGCAAGAAAGCTCGTTCGCACCGCAAAGAAATTTCGGTGGAGCGACCCAGTTTACTCTCGAAGAGCACTTAAACTGAAACTGAAAGCAGACCCCCTTGAGGGAGCACCAATTGGACGCGCAATCGTCCTTGAAAAAGTCGGCGTGGAAGCAAAACAGCCGAACTCGGCAATTAGAAAATGTGTCCGTGTTCAGTTGATCAAAAACGGCCGTCAGGTTACCGCATTCGCAGTAGGCGATGGCGCTATCAACTTCATTGATGAACACGACGAAGTAACCATTTGTGGTATCGGCGGTCGTGCAGGTCGTTCAATGGGAGATATTCCCGGAGTTCGTTTCGTTGTAAGCGGCGTCAACGGCGTCTCTCTTAACGAACTTGTTATCGGACGCGCAGAGAAAGCACGGAGGTAAATAATATGACAGAAGAAGTAACCCCTGCAAAGATCCTTCTCTTTAACAAGTGGGACATGAGCGAAGTTGTCGTTAAGGACCCGGGAATGATCAGGTATGTCACCGTCACCTCTACCGAAGTTCCAAGCAGTTGCGGCAGACTCACTCAGCAACAGTTCACCAAGAGTGAAATGGCAATTGTTGAAAGACTTATCAACCGTCTTATGCAACAGGAGCACAACACCGGTAAAAAGATGATGTGCACCAAGATGGTCATGGACGCATTCGATGTTATTCACAAGAAGACCAAGCAGAACCCGCTTCAGGTCCTTGTTGATGCCGTAGCACATGCAGGCCCCCGCGAGGAGACCGTCCGCCTGAAATATGGTGGTATCAATGTTCCAAAGTCCGTTGACTCAGCCCCGATCCGCCGTGTCAACACAGCACTCAGATACATTGCTCTTGCAACGTGGAGAGGCTCACACAAAACAAAGAAGCCAGCATACCTTGTGCTCGCCGATGAATTGATCATGGCGGGAAAGGGAGATGCAAAATGCTTCTCTGTTGGTAAAAAGGAAGAAGTTGAACGGATTGCAAAATCTGCACGGTGACCTTCCTAAATATTCTTTTTTAAAGGTGTTTTATGTCACGCGGAAAAAAAATGGTAGAACGAATCACGGAGCTCATGAATGATCCTGAGCACATCCGTAATATCGGTATCGTAGCGCACATCGATCACGGAAAAACCACACTTTCAGACAACCTCCTTTCCGGAGCTGGAATGATCAGTGAGGAACTTTCCGGAAAAGCCTGCTGGATGGACTCTGATGCAGAGGAGCAGTCCCGCGGTATCACCATTGATGCATCAAACGTATCAATGATCCATAAAGTCGGCAACCAAGAGTATCTTATCAATATGATCGATACTCCCGGTCACGTTGACTTTGGCGGGGACGTTACCCGTGCAATGCGTGCCGTTGATGGCGCCGTTGTCGTTGTTGATGCAGTTGAAGGACCAATGCCCCAGACGGAGACCGTTCTTCGTCAGGCACTTAAAGAGGGTGTTCATCCGGTTCTTTTCATCAACAAGGTCGACCGACTTATCAACGAGCTGAAAGTCAACCCGCAGGAAATGATGATCCGTCTTGGAAAAGTCATTGATAAGGTCAACAAGCTGATCAAAGGCATGAACGAGGAGCTCTACACCACAGGTGGATGGAAACTCGATCCAATGAAAGGAAACGTCGCTTTTGGGTCAGCTCTTTACAACTGGGCTATTTCGATCCCTTACATCAAGACGACTGGCGTTTCACTCCAGACCGTTATCGACAAGTGTAACGAAGGCGATATGAAATACCTTGCAAAGGCTTCTCCGCTTCATGCTGTGCTTCTCGATATGGTCGTAAAATTCCTTCCAAATCCACTTCAAGCACAGGGTAAGAGATGTGACATCATCTGGCACGGCGATGTTACGTCGGAAGTTGGAAAATCCATGTACGCATGCGATCCCAACGGTCCTGTTGCCATGATGATCACTGATATCTCCTTTGATAAACATGCAGGAGAAATCGCCACTGGCAGACTGTTCTCTGGAACGCTCACCCGCGGTCAGGAGGTCTACATCTCCGGTACAGCTGGTAAGTCAAACAGACTTCAGGTTGTTGGTATCTTTATGGGCCCAACACGTGTTGATGTAGATAAAATCGTTGCAGGTAACATTGCAGCTGTTTCTGGTCTCGGTGACGCAATTGTTGGTTCAACTGTTTCGACCCATAAGGATATGACGCCATTTGAGTCTCTTAAACACTACTCAGAGCCCGTCATGACCGTCGCGGTCGAAGCAAAGAACATGAAGGATCTTCCAAAGCTTATCGAAGTTCTTCATCAGGTTGGAAAGGAAGACCCAACTGTCCGTATCAACATCAATGAAGAGACGGGCGAACACCTGATCGCCGGTATGGGCGAACTCCACCTTGAGGTCGTTACCGGCCGTATCAAGAGAGATAAGGGTGTAGAAATTGTTACTTCACCACCGATCGTTGTCTATCGTGAGACGGTTTCAAAGCCGCTTGATGGTACTGTTGAAGGTAAGTCCCCCAACAGACACAACAGATTCTATATGTCTGTTGAGCCGATGCCGGAACCAATTCGGCTGGCTCTGAGATCTGGTGATATCTCGATGAACATGGAAAACTTCCCCCGCCGTGATGCTCTTGTAGCACTTGGTATGGACAAGGATGACGCCAAGTCCGTTAAGGATATTTATAACTCGAACATGTTCATTGACTGCACGAAAGGTGTCCAGTATCTCAATGAAACGATGGAACTTATTCTTGATGGTGTTCACGAGGCACTTGACGGTGGACCGCTTGCTGATGAGCAGGTCCAGAATGTTCTGATCAAACTGCATGATGTCAAGCTTCACGAGGATGCTATCCACCGTGGTCCAGGACAGGTCATCCCTGCAGTTCGTGGCGGTTTGAAGGCAGCTCTTCTTATGGCTGGCGACACACTTCTTGAACCGATCCAGAAGATCCAGATCACTGTTCCTGAGGATCAGATGGGTGCAGCAATATCCCAGATCCAGGGACGCCGCGGAACTCTGTCTACGACAGACTCTCAAGGCGACCAGATCGTGGTCAATGGTGAAGCACCAGTCGCAGAGCTCTTTGGTTTCGCCGGAGATATCCGTTCAGCAACCGAAGGCCGTGCAATGTGGTCTACTGAGTTCGCTGGTTTCTCCCCGGTTCCTCAGGGAATGCTTTCCGAGATCGTTATGAGTATTCGAAAGAGAAAAGGTCTTAAAGAACAGATCCCAACTCCGAAAGATTACCTCGATTAATTTTTCACGTCCCAAGGGTTATCAGATTGTTTCACATGGGTGATATGCCTGTGTGAAACTTAAATATTTTTTTCTGTTTTGTTATGTTACTTTTCCGTTTCATTTTTAGACGGAACATATATGCCCACACGCTCCAAATAAGAAAAATATGGTAACAAGGTTGGAATGGGTATCATTGGAAAAAATGGTATCATAACATTTGCACTATCCGTGCTGCATCTGATACCTAGGCATACAAATCATCCCACTCAGTCCAGGTTATCATACTACATATGCTATGATTCTCTGTAACGCTACAGAGTTAAAAATCGGCGTGGATCCCAAAAATTACTGAAAAAGTTCAACCCAAATAATCTGGAAAGAAAACTGTTCTTGGCTTATATACTGGGTCACCAACAAAGTTTTCTGAATTGGTATATGTACCAAGTAATGATTATGGAAAAAATAAAATATTTTGAGGTAAAACAAATGGCAAAAAATACTGGAGAGGGTCACAGAAATGGTGCAGTTGGGAGTAAAGAACGTGGAAATCCCCGTTCTCAAGTGGATACACCGTCAGGTCCTCGGAAGAGAGATGGAACCACTGGCCAATTTATGGCTGGTAAAAAAGATGGTAAGCCCTTTAAAGGGGTAAGAAAAGAGTAAATTTTCCGAAAAAACAGATATCAACTCGTTTCACATAAGCGTAATACCTGTATAAAACCTGATTACTTTTATTTTTTTTTGAATTTTATTTACCACATCTACAGTTTTTTGACAATCAACCAGTTTGCCAGATTCAAGTAATATTTTCATTCATGCTTGAATTATCCGTGGTTAATCTCTTTTAACTATCTCGTTTATACTTCGAAAAATGTAAAATATTATTGATATATTGATTCTAATTTATTACTTTATGTAAAATTTGTGCCGATGCCAATTACCTTTTGTTCTCTTGGCTCCAATATATAACAAACAAATGCAAAGTAGTGTCCAACATGCTCCTTTTGTAAAGGACGATGAAAGTAAAGGCTTCGATATGCACGTCCACACGTCCGCTTCAGACGGGCGTACAGTGCCAAAGACACTTGCCAAATTTCTCAATAAAAACGGGTTGTCCGCCGCGATCACGGATCATAATGTGATCTCTGGCGTAAAGGAAGCACTTCAATATTCGGATAATATCATTCCCGGGATCGAGGTCTCTGCTCTGGAAGGTCCGCACATCTTGATTTATTTCGATACCTATCGTGATCTTGATTCGTATTACACCGCCTCGATATACGATCACTGGGGCAAATGTCCACACATGGCGGTGAACATTTCAACTGAGAAGATCATCACCGATGCAAAAAATGCGGGCGGTTTTGTGGTCGCCGCTCATCCGTATGGGTATGGGATGAGTGTACGGGGTGTGATGAAGGGGATCGATACGGGTGTTCTCCAACCTCACGCGGCCTCTCAGCTTGATGGTCTAGAGGTCATCTGCAGCGGTATGTCAATCCGGAATAACCTGCGGGCTGAGGTGTATGCACAAAAAAAAGCGATGTGTATGACCGGCGGGTCGGATGCCCACGTTCTTTGGGAAGTTGGGCGGGCGGTCACAGTTGGCTATATCGATCATACGTCACGAGAGTTTCTAGAGGCTGTCAGAGGGAAAAAAACAGGCGTATGTGGGGTGTCCCGATCCTCGGGACAGAATCTGCTGATGGGGGCATGCATGACCCCGGGCTATATTCCATATGTAGCTCCAGCCATGATGATACATGCACGGCAGAGCTTGATGAGAATAAGAGCATAGTCATCCTCTCTTCTTTCTCGTAGCCTATGCCAAAAAATGAGAAATCAGAATGATCAGTAATTTATTCTGATGAATCCGAGCGGCTGATCTTTGTACTCATATGCAAGTTTTGCATCACCCTGAGGAATGATATAAGCCAACCATCCTGCTACTTTTGCGTATTTCAGGATGCTCACAGTTGGAAATTTTGTGTATCCTGCCGGGAAATTAGCATATACCTCCTCATAACCAACACCATTCACATAGATCTCGTAATGATAGGGAGCAACAATCTTAGCTGGCTCATCGCCACCGACATAGCTCTCGGAGATCTTAAGCATTATTGCATACTGACCAGTGGCAGGTTTTGGATTCGATGCTGATCCTTTTCTTAGAATATCTTCAGCATCACTGCCGAACTTTCTCTCTACGATATTTATCGAGATCGTCGTCTTCCCCTCGGTGACCGTCAACTCCTGACCCTGCATAACCTCGACGGGTGTTGGAACAGGCGTCGTTGTCGGGACTGGTGTCACGGGAGTCGGCGTGTCTGCTGGTGACGAGATACACCCTGCTGATAGGGTAATTATGATCAGTACAAAAAGTGTAACAAGAATATACCTGATTTTTTTCATATATTCTCTACAGGTTCTTTTTACTATAAAAAGATTATTGAAAATAATTTAGAGTAATGCTGAGAACAATCGTGAGACTCCCTCTTTTATCCGTACGGATACGGAACGTTTACTGTACTCTTCAAGAGTGATCTCCGTGCAGTTCGTTTCCAACTCAGAAAGGAATATCTGATTTATTATTTTTCCAAATTCCAAATCATAGACAAACGCGTTTGTTTCAAAGTTCAGTTTGAAACTTCTGATATCCCAGTTGGCGGTACCGATTGTTGTCACGACTCCGTCGAAGATCCCTGTTTTGCTATGAATAAACCCGTCATTGTATGTATATCCGCGAACTCCTGCGGCAAGCAGATCCCCTAGGTAGGAATGGTTTGCCCAGTACACAAACGGATGATCTGGTTTGCAGGGTATAACTATCCTGACATCTATGCCGGAGCGTGCTGCAAGCATAAGTCCGGTGAGCATCGGTTCATCTGGGATAAAGTATGGTGTGTGGATATATATCGACTCCTTTGCATGGCCGATCAGGCTCATATATCCAGAATAAATTGCTTTTTCAGCAGAATCAGGTCCGGATGAGGCGATCTGAACATACGAATGTCCGTTCACATCCTGGAATCCTTTCTCAGGATAGTATGGACTATCTGTGCTTTTCACTGGAATCTGGGTATCTTGTGCTGCATAGTTCCAGTCCATAATAAACCGGGTCTGCAAGGCAACAACGGCTTTTCCGTAAATACGAAGATGCGTGTCACGCCAATAGCCCATTGGACCTTTGCCAAGGTACTCGTCACCGATATTGAAACCACCGATAAATCCTATTTTCCCGTCAATGACCAGGATTTTACGGTGGTTTCTAAAGTGCAGCCTTGTGTTGAGAAAGGGGATCTTGAGCGGGAAAAAGATCCTCACATCTCCCCCCGCTTTTTTCAGTGGGTCGAAGAACTCCTTTTTAACGGAAAAGGTCCCGGCTGCATCGAAGATAGCTCTGACTTCGACTCCCTCTGCAGCTTTTTGTGCAAGAAGTTCTATGATCTGATTTCCTAATTCATCATCTCGAATAATGAAGTACTCTAAATGGATGTGATGGCGTGCTTTTGCCACCTCCTCTTTGAAGGCAGCGAACATCTTTTCACCGTCGGTATACAGGGTTATTTCATTATTTCTTGTCAATACTGCTTTATCTAGACTGAGAAGCAAGGCGATAGTGCTATCAAACTGCGATATATTGGGGGTGAGCTCCAGTGCGTTTTCCGTGATCTTATGGAATTGTTCTTCTGCGTGACTTGCAAGCATCAGATCCATCTCTGTTTTTTTGCCAAAGATATGGGAACCATACAGGTGTCTGCCGAAGAACAGATACATAATTAATCCCAGGATCGGTAGGAATGCCATTACCAGAAGCCAAGTTATCGCCGTCTGAGGATTGCGTCTTTCTAGAAACACGACAGTTACGCATGCCGCGATATCCACTACTATGACGAGAAGCTGAAAAAGCCAGAACACTCCATCGAGCATCTCCGAAAGCATGTTGATCATAAGATACATGAATATGCACTCTTAGTATAATATAAGTTGATGTGTCTACACCTCGAATGATACTGATATTGTGGTTTCTTACCGAATGCTTTTTGAGTACTGGGGAAGAGGGCTGTTAGTCGCAGCAATAATCTCAGCGATTTCAGGACTTCTGATCAGCGATGCAGTTTTTCTTTATCTTGTGGCCGGTCTTTGTCTGGTTCTTTCACTCGCCTGCATTTTTACCAGCCGACACCTTCGAGTTGTGGGGGCATGAAATGCGGATAATCACGTTTTCACGCAATGTGTTTCTTCCGCTGACAAATGTCTGTGCAAATGCCTGCGGCTACTGTTCATTTAAAGCACCGGTTGCTGAAGGATGTGTTATGCCAAAAGAGGAGGTGATCTCCATTCTCGAACGCGGGGCGACATTCTCCTGTACCGAGGCATTGTTCACCTTTGGCGAACGTCCCGAGAGGGAGGCTGGGTTCACCAAATATATAAACCGTATTGGCTATCCGGATATTCTCTCCTACTGCAAAGATATGAGCCGTTATGCGATCTCTCTTGGGATCCTGCCGCATACGAATGCTGGGATCCTCACATATGAAGAGTTGGAGGAGCTTCGGCATGTGAACGCGAGTATGGGGCTGATGCTCGAAACGACAGCCGATATCCCTGCTCATGCCCACAGCCCAGGAAAAGATCCATCAATCAGGATCGAAATGATGGAGGACGCTGGTAGGCTGAAGATCCCGTTCACCACCGGACTATTACTTGGTATCGGAGAAAAAAGAGAGGATCGGATAGAGTCGCTCGAAGTTATTCGTGATCTGCATAAAAAATATGGGCATATCCAGGAGGTGATCGTTCAGAATTTCTGTCCAAAAGCCGGGACTGATATGGCATCTTATCTGGGAGCTTCGACCGAGGTCATCGGGGATACGATCCGGCTTGCAAAAGAGATCCTTCCCACAGATGTGGGCATTCAAATCCCGCCCAACCTTGCCGATGCTTCGCTTATGCTTGACTTGGGGGTGACCGATCTTGGTGGCGTGTCGCCGGTAACGGTCGATTATATCAACCCGGAACATCCTTGGCCGGCACTTGATGCATTGAAGGATATTGCCCGGGGATATGAGGTCCGGGAGCGGTTGTGTATCTATGAAAAGTATTGTGATCCAGCGTGGGTTTCGCCGGAAATTTTCAAGCTGGTGAGCGAACTGGCAAAGAAAATCTACTGATTTTTTGCGTTTTGCCCGGCGCTCCTTCAGTCTAATAATGAACTTCTTAATCCCCCCGCTCTAATAGTAATGCACATGGATGATGTTTGTCTCGCCCCGGTAAAGGAACGGTACTGGGAGATCGATGCGATTCGAGGTCTCTCGCTTCTGGCGATGATACTTTTGCACACCATCTTTCTTTTCGGCGTCTTTCACATTATGGATGTGGATGTCTGGCTGGGGCTTGGCTCCTACCTTCCTTTCGGGACAAGTGTTTTCGTCGTAATATCGGGAACTTCCCTAATTCTCCGTCACGGACGTATGCTCGATCAACCGCGTCGTGCATATTATATGGCTATTCTAAAACGCGGCATAGAGATCATTTTGATCGGGATCTGTGTCTCCGCCATAGCCTCCATTTTGATACTGATTTTCATAAACGACGGACGGTACATGTACTTCAACTTTCTGCAGATGATGGGATTATCCATGATACTTTGTATCCCTTTTCTCCGGTTTGGGAAATGGAGTCTTGTTCCTGCGATATTATTCATCCTTCTTGGTCTCATTCTCGAAACGGTAAAAGGTCCTGCCTGGTTGATGATCATTGGGATCTTGCCACCTGATTTTATCCCGCGTGATTTCTTTCCTGTTTTTCCTTGGGTGGGTGTTATGCTGCTTGGCGTTTTTCTTGGCTCTCTCTTGTATCCAAATGGTATCCGAAGATATTCTCTGCGCCCTGCAGGAAAAATAGGTCGTTTTTTAGCAGTTATCGGTCGTTATCCTCTTCAGGTATATCTCGTCCACGTTCCGCTGATAGGTACTGTTCTTCTTATCATCGTCGTACTTTCAGGACTCTGCGGCTTCCCGATTGGCCATCTCTGAATAATTTTCGCAGTAACTACTTATCTGCTAAAAACATACATGCCTGAAACTATGAGCGATGTAGGGCAGTGTGTGACTTCGGGTTCTTCCCCATTGGTAAAATGTGAACGGTATTGGGAGATCGATGCGATCCGTGGTTTAGCTCTATTTGGGATGCTCTTCTTCCATCTTCTCGCAATTCTTGTGATGTTTCATATCCTTGAGGAGACCCCGCGGTTTCTTTTCTATTATAAATCGTACGTTGTCGTCTCTGCAGCATTCATTTTGATCGCCGGCGTGGCACTCGTTCTCCGATATAACCGTATGTTTGGAAAGCCTATGGAGGCATATTATCGAAACATCGCAAAAAAAGCGCTGGTTTTGCTCTTCATAGCCATGTGTATCACGGCGTTGACCTGGCTTTCTTCTGTGGTCATCTATAACAATGATGTGTTCATAAAGTTTGGATTCCTCCACATGTTGAGTATTTCAATGCTTATCTCGATCCCACTCCTCAGGTTTGGGAAATGGAACATCCTTTTTGGCATAGTGATCATTTTGATCGGTATTCTGATCATGCCGGGAATTCAGGAACCGGGCTGGCTCTATCCTCTCGGGATCCACGGGGCAGACTTCCTCCAGCACACACCCGACTACTTCCCGCTATTTCCGTGGAGTGGATTTATTTTACTTGGGATCGGTCTTGGGAATATTTTCTATCCGAAAGGTGTCAGGTCGTTTTCTGTGAAGAAACCCGGGATACTTGGCAGGTTCTTTGCAAAGATGGGGTATGGAAAAGTGACCCTTATCATCTATCTCGTCCACATGCCGATTTTCTTTATCATCTTATTCCTGTTGAGTATGATCACTGGAATTGGCTCTGTTTAGATGTTAAGAAAGTACTTAGATATGCAAAATCAATATGACTAGAGTTATGGGTGGTGGTGAAATTCTGCAAAATAGTGTGCCGGATCAGGCAATACCGGGTGTTTCGGGGGATTCGCCAAGCGAGCGGTATTGGGAGATCGACGCTATCCGGGGTTTTGCTATCTTGGGAATGCTTTTTTACCACCTCCTCGCCTGTTTTGTTTTATTCCATCTTATTGTGGAAGATGCCAGATTCTTCTCGTACTATAATACGTATATTCTTGGTTCGGGGCTTTTCGTTCTTCTAGCGGGTATTGCCATGATCCTTCGTCATGAACGCATGCGGGGTAAGACGACAAAAGAATATTACCGAGCTCTGGTCATTAAGGCACTGTTTTTACTAGCGATCGGTTTTTGTATTACGATCGGTAGCTGGATCGGTGCATCTGTTTTCCTTGACAGTGAAGCATTCATCAAGTTTGGATTCCTGCATATGCTTGGGGTCTCCATGCTTCTTGCTATCCCTCTACTTAGATATGGAAAATGGAATATCATTATTGGTATCATCATCATTGCCATAGGAGCATTCATTTTCCCGTACATCAATGATCCATCCTGGCTTTATCCTCTTGGGATCCATGCAGAGGATTTTCTAATGTATACTCAGGATTATTTCCCGCTTTTCCCTTGGTTTGGTGTGCTTCTCTTAGGTGTTGGTCTGGGAACTGTCTTTTATCCACACGGCATTCGGGGCTTTTCCATGCGGGAGCCGGGAAAAATCGGCGTAGTTCTTTCCAAGCTCGGGAATGGTGCGGTCACACTTTTCATTTATCTTGTCCACGTTCCAGTGTTCTTTGTGATCCTGTGGATATTTTCTGCACTGACAGGGATCGGGTATTTGTGATATGATCATCGATATAGTGAATTCCAACTCTGATCCGGCCGGAAAAAATATTCGGGCCGCTATCGATGCGCTTCTCTCTGCTTCCCCCGAGAGGGGTTTCCCTCTTTTCAAGGGAAATGAGGTGACGTTTCACACTGTTCCTGGCAGGATCATCCATGTGGAAAAAACCGCGGTGAATCCTGAAGCGGATCTCATTATTATTGTTTCTCGGCACTCAAGTGTACATCCGGTTCCGGTTCTGACCGTTCATCCGGCGGGCAACTTTGGAGATGCCGGTCTTGGTGGTCGCGACAGTGAACTGGGTCTGACCCATACCGCGTGGATGAAGTCCATCTTGCAGAATCAGGCGGTGTTTGCTCCAGAGGGTTACCGGGTCTCGTATGAGATCACCCATCATGGTCCAACAGATCTTCCGGCACCCTTCTTTTTTGTCGAGGTTGGCAGCACTGAAAAGGAGTGGGACGATATTTTTGCCTGTAATGCCGCGGCAAAAAGCGTTTTGTATGCATCTCCCCCTCCCGAGACTATCTCATTGATTGGGTTTGGAGGGACGCATTATGCGGCTCGGCAAACAGCGATCGGTCTTGAGACGAAGGGGGCGTTTGGGCACATGATGCATACGCGGGATGTCGGGTCCGTTTCGGCAGAGATGGTTTCTCAGATGATCCTGAAATCAGGTGGAGTTTCTGCCGCGCATGTGGATCACAAAGCCCTGTTAAAACAGGATCTATCTCACATAAAAGAGATCCTTGCCGAAGTTGGATTGGAAGAGATCACCGAAGGAGATCTGAAAAAAATCAACTCGATGTCATTTGAAACATGGTGCGCCTATCGGGATATGGCCTTTAAAACAGACCCTGATCTGAAAATCTTTCCCCATGGCAGTATACTGGATGAGGAACCCTCGATGATCACTCTCCCCTCTGATCTGTTCTCTGTAGCTTTTATGGGATACGAGGATGTTTTACTGGCAGAGTTGGATAAAATGGGGAATATCTTTCACACAACTGGAAAAGGGGGCAAACTTATGCCGACCCTGTTGACTTCTGCCAAAAACAGGCGGCAGGTATCAGGTGATTTAATAGTCTTATCCGTTCAACAAATAACACGTACACAGGATAGTTTGGTGGAAGGTGATCATATCACAATAACCCGCCGGCAGTTTGACCCCGGACTCGCGCGCATGCTTGGGGTCTCATCAGGTCCGTTGTTTGGGCAGCTCGTTGCTGGAAAATCAGTGACTCTCCCAAGCGGCAGAACGATCACGCCGGATCTGGTCACAAAAGTGGTCAAGATATCCATCAAAATACCGGGATTGGAGCATTACTCATGAGATCAATTGTAGAAGAAGCATTATCACGCAAACGGTTCGAAGACGTTGCACGCGACGACACGCCAGTTTCCGCAATTTATGACGCGGAAACTGAAGCTGACCTCGGTGCAAAAACCTACGCCCCCCGTCCGCAGACACCGGAGCCAGTTCGAGCAACTGCTCCGATCCAGACTCCTGCTGCAAAAAAGGAGCAGCCAAAATCCGTCATTGACTATTCTAGTCAGTATAGTTTTACCGCTAACAAGACAACACCAACAGACGAAGACGAAGAATTCGATGAGATCCTTGCCGGTCTCCGCACAAAGATCACAGTTATTGGTTGCGGCGGGGGAGGATGCAACACCGTTGCTCGGGTCTATGAGGAAGGGGTTGAGGGTGCAGAGATTTATGCGCTGAATACCGATGCTCAGCATTTATCGATGCTCCGCGGCCGTGTGGGTCGCAGAATACTTATCGGACGCCAGACAACCAAAGGTCTAGGTGCCGGCGCAATTCCCCAGCGTGGTGAGGAAGCTGCTGTTGAAAGTGAAGATGTAATTCGTCAGGCCCTTGCCGGTAGCAACATGGTTTTCGTTACCGCCGGTCTTGGCGGGGGTACGGGTACTGGTTCAGCCCCGATCGTCGCAAAAGTTGCAAAAGAGATCGGCGCCTTAACAATTGCAATTGTCACTCTGCCTTTTACGAGCGAAAGTGCCACAAGAATGGAAAATGCTGAGATCGGTCTTGAACGTCTCCGTGAAGTAGCAGATACGGTGATCGTAATACCCAACGACCGTATCCTTGAGGTCGTTCCGCGCCTTCCACTTGCTCAGGCATTCAAAGTATCCGATGAGGTCCTGATGCGTGCCGTGAAAGGCATCACCGAACTTATCACCCTCCCAGGCCTTGTAAATCTTGACTTTGCCGATGTTCGAACCGTTATGGAGCAGGGTGGAATTGCAATGATCGGTGTTGGTGAGTCTGACAGTGAAGATAAAGCAACCGATTCGATAAAGAAAGCTCTTCGGTCTCCTCTTCTTGATGTTGATATCACTGGCGCAACTGCCGCCCTCATCAACGTCATCGGTGGCCCGGATATGACGATGTCAGAAGCTGAAGGTGTCGTGCAGGAAGTTTACCAAAGGATCGACCCTGCCGCACGCATTATTTGGGGTGTTCAGATCGATCCGAAGATGGAAGGCCGCATGCGGACCATGCTCATCGTAACAGGTGTCCAATCACCACAGATTTATGGTAAGCAGGAACAAATATCTAGGGCATCACAATCGAGTCAGGTCCAACGCTCAAAGTTTGAGATTGACTTCCTGAGGTGAATACATGGCTAAAAACGAGAAAAAAACCGATGGAAAAAAGGTAATCCCTCCCATTAATATAAAGAAACCGGTGATTACGAAAGCAAGTATTTCTGAATTTTTCAGAAAATACATACGTGTTCTGAAACTTGCCCGCAGACCTACGAAAGATGAGTTCTGGAAAATCTCCGCAGTTGCCGCAGTAGGTATTTTACTCATCGGCGTTCTAGGCTTCCTGATATATTTAATATTTGCATATCTGCTTCCGTGATTATGACTGAATCAAAGTTTGGCAATCATTACTATATCTTAAAGACGACGTCCAAGCACGAGCGAACAGTTGCAGACAACATTCGTCAGGCGATCGAAAACAATATGACGGACGTTGTTGTTACAGCTGTAGTTGTGCCAGAAGATATCAAAGGCTATGTCTTCGTGGAAAGTCCAGAAGAACACGCCCGGATCGAAGAACTTGTTGAATCGATTGCTCATGCGAGAATCGTCTTAAAAAATGAGACATCCTTAGAAGAGATCAAACATTTCCTCGTTCCAAAACCAGCCGTATCCGGTATCGACGAAGGAACGATCGTGGAACTGATCGCCGGTCCGTTCAAGGGTGAGAAGGCCGTGGTCAAGCGCGTTGACCGTGCCAAAGAAGAAATCACCGTTGAACTCTACGAATCGATCGTTCCTATACCGATCACGATTCGCGGCGACAATGTCCGCGTGATCGATCGTAATCAGGATTGAATCAGCATTTTCTCGCGTGAATGCGAAAAAATCAACTCAATTCTCCAATCCATTTTTTTTAGAGGGGTATTTTTCCAGTAGGTTTATGACCTCACAAGTAGACCTTAGTGAACCAATGTTGGGCTACCTTCGGGTATGCGCCAACATACGGTGATACAATGGCAGAAACTGTCGAGGTACTGGTACCCGGCGGTAGAGCAACTGCAGGACCGCCACTCGGTCCGGCACTGGGTCCCCTTGGGATCAATGTAAAAGCAGTCGTTGAGGAGATCAACAAAAAGACTGCGTCGTTCAATGGCATGTCTGTTCCGGTAACGGTAATGGTCGATGACAAAAAGAACGTCACGTTAAAAGTCGGTATTCCTCCGACAACCGCTCTTGTAATGAAAGAAGCGGGAGTCGAGAAGGGTTCCGGCACTCCTAGCACTCAGGCAGTTGGTAATCTGCCGCTTGAAGCTGTCATTCGCATTGCAAAGATGAAGATGGATTCTATGCTCTCTTACGACCTGAAATCGGCCGTAAAAGAAGTTATGGGCACCTGCGTTTCCGTTGGTGTAACCGTCGAAGGCAAAACTGCCAAAAAGGCAATTGCCGCTGTCGATGCAGGCGAGTGGGACGAACATCTCGCGTAAGTGAGATAGTTCGCGCCGCTTCAAACGGGTACGTGGATTTTTCCACGTAAAAAAAATGTACAGTAGTAGAGAACAAAACCATAGGAGATTGGGGAACACTCCAGTCGAAGAACTATGGGAGGCTTCATCAAATGGTTGAAAGAACCCAAATTATAACAGCTGTTACGGCAGCACTCAAGCAGGCCCCCGAGCGTAAGTTCCAGGAAAGTATTGATATTACTATCAACCTGAAACACGTTGA
>DALTVX010000088.1 GCA_029987395.1 Methanocorpusculum sp.
CAGGCGTTTCGTTGCCGACAGCAACGCGAGCAAGGCTCCGGCTCCGTGAAGAGATGGAAAATCCTTCGGGTGTGTCTGCGCCAATATCAGTATACGTATTTTCTGTGGTAACCGCGGGGTGTAATGATTCCTTTGACATGATCGTCCTCCTTCCATAATCTGCTTTCTTCGCCCCCGATGATCAGGATCGAGTGCATATCTACAATGTCATCGTTCTCAGCAAGCTTGCCAAGCGTTGTTATATGTGTCTCTTCTCCGTTCCGATATACATTCTTGACGATGCCTACAGGGGTTTCTAGATCCCGGCAATTCAGGATTATCTTGAGTGCTTTTGAGAGATTCAGCGGGCGGCCGCGGCTCTTTGGATTGTACAGAGCGATCGGGGTCCCCATCTGTGCTGCAAGACCCAGGCGTTTTTCTATGACCTCCCATGGTGTGAGGAGGTCGGAAAGACTCAACGTCACGTAGTCCCCGGATAGAGGGGAGCCAAGTCTGCTTGCCGCCGCAGTTGCGGCAGTGACGCCTGGATGTATCACTACCTGTTGAGATGGGAACTCGCGTTCGACCAGCTCGAGAACGATGCTTGCCATACCATAGACGCCGGCATCTCCTCCTGAGATCATGGCGACGTTGTGGTCTGCCGCAAGACGTGCTGCTTCACGGGCACGGTCGACCTCCTTTCCCATCGAACTTCTGATGACCTGTTTGTTTTTCAACAGCGGTTCAAGCATCTCAAGATAAAATGCATTGCCGATGATCACATCTGCCAAGGCAATTGCCTTCATGGCGGCCGGAGTCAACTGCTGTGTGCTTCCCGGTCCTGAACTTACGATCGATAAAATACCCATATTATTTTCCTATAGCAACGGTTACACGACCGTACACGGTTTTTTTCAAAATGAGCGTCCCGGTCTTTGAAAGGGCGAGAGCACACGGCTCGGCGACCCCGCGAAGTCCAAGCATCTCTGCACGTGACGGAGTTTTCGGTACCTGTTTGTTGATTGTTTCATCATCCAGAAAGATGAGGTTTCCGGAAAGTGAGGCGACCCCGTCATGAAGTCCCTTTTCATGGAACTTTTTGACGGTGGTGGCATACAAGGTCACGGAATCCAGTGAGATCCCGGCATCTTTGCATGCAGATGAGATGGCGCTTTTTATTTCGTCAGCGGTGGTGCCAAGTCTGCACCCGATCCCGATCACGTAACGAGAGTCGGTGACGAGAACAGATACTCCTGGATCTGCGATGACGATCTTTGGAGCTTGTACACGAACGATCGGGACGTCGCCATCCAAGATCGCTCCGTTCACCTCTCGCGTCGATGAACGGTTCACAATAGTGAAGCCGCCTGATCGTGCCGTCTCTTCGACGGAGGGGCGGCCCATAACTTCGGTCGCTGTCGAAATTACCGGTTCGATCCCAAGTTCGGCGAGCCGTTTTGCAACTTCATTCCCTCCATGGTGTCCGCCAAGAACCGGAATGGCATATTTCAGATCCGGCGTGACAACCACGACTGCGGGATCATGCCACTTGTCGGTGAGAAGCGGGGCGCATCCTCGAACAGCGATACCTGCTGACATGACCCCGACGATCACATCACATTTCCCATACAGATCAGCGAATACGCTGGCAGAATACGGTAATGTTTCCGCTTCCAGAAACGCTGCGATGCGCATTCCAGACTCATGGAATCTGGGTAGAGTGACAACGACGATCTTCATCCGTATAGGTGGGAGTTTGTATATGCTGCGTGGATACCGGCAACGATATCGCCGACGATAATGAGTGCAGAGCGGGTTATCTCCGCATCATGAACAAGGCCTGATATGGTCTCGATGGTCCCTTTTATGATCTTCTGATCAGGCCAGGATGCGTGATAGACCACGGCGACCGGCGTGGTTTTTGGCCGCTTGAGTTTTTTCATCACGGTGTCGATGTGCCCTGTTGAAAGAAAAATCACCATCGTTGTTCCGTGAGCTGAAAGTTCTGCGATCTGATCTGATTCTAACGTTTCGCCTGCTGATCGGGTGACGATGACGGATTCAGAGACCCCGCGAAGAGTGTACTCGGTTTGAAGTGCTGCTGCTGCGCCAAACATCGAGGAGACGCCGGGGATAATTTCTGCATGGATCCCTTTTGCCTCAAGAGGAGCCATCTGTTCAACGATCGAGCCATAGATCGACGGGTCGCCGGAATGAAGACGGACCACGAGCTTTCCTGCCCGCACTCCTTCTTCAATAACGCCGGTGATCTCCTCAAGCTTCATGCCCCATGAGTCAAGTTTCACCAGTGCCGGGGATACGGCGACGAGTTCAGGATTCACGAGAGATCCCGCATAGACGAGGACATCCGCACGTTTCAGAAGATCCATTCCCTTCACGGTGATAAGTCCCGGATCCCCGCATCCTGCTCCGACGATATAATATTTCATAACTTCCTCGCGATCATGATGCTGAAATAGTTGGTCTCCTCGGGAAGAACATCCCGATAGACCATCTCTCCTTCCATATACATCCGTTCAACAACGATGAAATCATTGAAGCCGGCTGTTTTGAGCGACTCAGCCTGTTGCCGCGGTTTGGTGACCTTCATCAGGATCTTTGTGGACGGGGCGGATGGCCCGTCGGTCACCAGAAACGCACCGTTCACGGGGATTTTTGCGTGGGACGCGACCGCGGTTATGGAGCTTATGCCGGGGATCGTTTCTACGACGAGGTCAGGGACGAGTGTTTTTACCATCTCAGCAAGGCGTGAAAATGTCGAGTAGAAATTCGGGTCCCCGATAAGTCCAAAGACAGCATTACCGGATTTTGCAAACGGCAGGATCTTTTTTGCGTTTTTCTGCATGCATTCGGTGATCTCAGTTTCGTTTCTTGTCATCGGAAAATCGAGGGTCACGATCTCTTTTGCATAGGGTCTGACCAGTTCAAGGGCCATTCCACCAGGAACAAATACGATGTCTGCCTCCTGTAATATACGAACAGCTTTGAGGGTCAGAAGTTCAGCATCACCGGGGCCAAGGCCAACTGCGGTCAGCATCTTCTGCCTCCATGGATGATATAGATGGGATTTATTGGTTGAAACATGATACGCTCCTTAAGATCATGGGATCTTGATACCTGCAGATGGACGGCTTCGATGAAGATACCGAGATCCTTCATCGCATGAATGGTCTCGACGGCAGTTTCTAAAAGAACGGCATTGACGACGATACTGCGTGTCCTTTCATTTTTCAAACAGACGAGGACATCACGAATATCGCGGCTCCCGCCAAGAAATGCACAGTCGATTTTTTTATGCGGAGTTTGCAGAAAGTCGAGGGCCTCTCCTTCGAAGATCTCCACATCCATGCCCTCGCAGGTTTCTTTCGTGCAGAGAATGGCCTCCGGTCTTCGATCAACTGCATAGACATGCCCTTCGCTTCCAGCGAGTTTTACGATCTCTGCCGTGACCGTTCCTGTTCCACAACCCATATCGATGACGGTGTCACCCGGACGTATGCCGAGTTTGGCAAGTGAGACGGCCATGACTTCCGGTTGGGTGGGTCCTCCGGGTAGATTCATTTTCTGATCACCTAAGTAAATGCATTTTCTATAAAGAAAATATACTAAGGGGTTATTTGATGTACGGGGTTATAGAATAATTGGTTTAGGGTAGCCGAACAGAGGAAAAAAAGTTATTTTGGTTTCGCCACACAGGATAAGAAGTGAATCAGTTTCTTCTGCGAAGATACAGTGCGGTCCCGCATCCAAGAAGAATTCCTATGATCGGGAAGGGCGTCTGTGGTGTATCATTGTTAGGGGTCTGTGTTGGATCCGGGTCGATTGAGGCGGTATAATCCGGTTCAGCATAGATAACGCCGGTCTGATTTTGATAATATGCGAGGGCTTCTGTCACGGTCTGGTCTGGAGAGATCCTGATCAAATAGAGGCCGGGAACCAGAGAGGAATAGTTGTAGAGTATGGACTCTTTGGACACAAGAGTGGTGATATCAATTAATGTTGTATCGATTTTGATGAACAACTGGTTCTGTGCATATTGCTGATCGTTCATAGAAGTGTCCAGCGCTGATACAGACCCCATGAAAAGGAGCGAGATCACCAAAAAAATGATGAGTATTTTATTCATTTTGATCATACGGTAAGTGCACCATATTTTCCATCTGCATCAACATAAAGCCAGTACCCGTTTCCTAGCGTCATGAAGCGCTCAGCGCTGTTCGCACCCGAACCCCCGTTGATGATCGCATTATCATATGCCCCCTCGGCAAGATCCCATGGGATGAGGGTTTTCCAGGTATTGTTGAGACAGAGAAGAGTATTGTTTGCTGTAGTTTCCCCTTTTGCTGATAATCCAATGGCATTCCATCCGGCATAGACGGGTTTTTCCGTGAATTCGATTGGACCTAACTTATACACAGGAGTTATCTCAATTGGACCTATCGTATATATCCAGTACGCATTTAGGGGCCGTATTTCATCAGTTGGTTTCAGTTTAGTCCAAGATACGGCGATTGTGGGATCATAATATAAGACCCCTCGGTTATCGGTTTCTACTGCTCCAAAAAGTTTTGCCGCGGTGTTATTTGTTGTGTTCAAGGTCTTTGGCACTGAAACGTAATTCCAGCCATGTATCAGAGGTAGTTTAGTCTCTTTCGATAGATCGGTGATGCTAAACGTCAGATTCAGATACCTGTCATCATTTGCCGGATCATCAAGTGCCTGGCAGACCTTTTTGAATGCCGGAAGACCTGTGGTATTTGCTGTATTGACAAGGAAAATATCTCCATTCCCTCCGGTCGGTGCTGCAGTGTTGTTCTGATAGATACATACACAATTGTTCGGGCTTTCGAGCCGGACAGGTGCAATATTAAATATACCATCATACATCGAGTGTTGGATCACCACGAAGCAGGAATCAGCTGAAAAATTCTCGGTTGAGAAGTTTACTTTATACGAACCATCACCATTAACAGAGAAACGCTTTGATATGGTATAGTGTTCAGTGAATACATAGTAGCGAAGACTACCTCCGGTATTTTCTGCAATTCCCGTGATAACGATCTCATCACCTTTTATTACATCTAATGAAGTTGTGTTTGCAGTAAATTTCCAGGGTTCAGGTGTACATACATTGAACTTCGTGATTTCAGAAGATTTGTGAATTGAAGGGGTGTATGTGTTCAATGTTTTGTCCCAGTCAGGTGAATCAGCGAAAAGTGCATATACCTTCCATATGCCTGAGGCTACATTATTCAAAGGGACTGCATCAAAAATAGTAGGGTCTCGACTGATATTGGCTGAATCAAAAGTTCTGTCACCAAAAGTATAGGTCGGTATGCCTTCTGGGGACTTAAAATACAGAGCGTATAAGAGTCCGTTGCTGCCAGTTACGTTGAAATCGATCGTCTGATTTTTCGGGATGCTCCGATCGGAAATTAGGGTCGATGTACTGTTGAGATATCCGGAAAGGTGGATATCGGGGTACTTCAATGTAAAGAGATTCGCAGGCGATGTACTGTTGCTCGAATACAAGCCTTCTGGAATATTTTCACCCATAACTGAACCATTTATATTAGTGATTACTGAACCCTCTTGATTACCACTAACCCATCGATAATAGTTCGTATTCGGTTTCAACGCCCCGTTCTGATAGATGTAAACAATAGATCCTGCCGCAGGGTCACCAGCGCAGATGCTAAAATTAAGGTTCACATAAATATCATCGTGTGCTTTATTATCAAGAGCTTGGCAAATCTTCGTAAAAGCTGGGAAACCTGTGGTATTGCTCATGTTAAAGAGGCGGATATCACCTGATCCTCCCGTAGGTTCAGCGGTGTTATTCTGAAAAGCATAGAGGAGGTTATTTGTTTGATCTCGGATCGGGATCACATTGAAGTAATGATCGTACATCGGGTGCTGGATAATAATAAAGCACGGACTGCCAACAGCAAGATTTGCAGTTGAGAAGTTTTTTGCATACGTTCCATTCTTAACTGAGAAAGATCCCCACCCTGTGGAATGTGGAGCTAACACAAAGTAGCTAAGCCTGTCTGTGCCTTCAGCAATTCCAGAAATAGTAATGTTGTCTCCCTTTGTGATCACAGACGGGGATGACGTAGTAATAGTAAACTTCGGTGCAACAGGTGCTGTTACAACAATAGGAAGAGTGCCGCTAATACCATTCTTTGCAGTTACCGTAATTAGAGCAGATCCTTCTGCCTTCGCAGTGTATATGCTGCCTTGAAAGGATATAACTGATGAATCGTTACTTGACCATGTGACAGGAGAATCTGGTATCTTTATACCATACTGATCTTTGACTACAGGGATCCCTAATACACCGGTTGTATGACATGCTACAGACGTTGTGATATTAGATAGATCAATGGTCGTGGGAACTAAAGGCAGCATATTTATTGCGGCAGAGGCATTGACGATACCTCCGGTGACGACTTTTCCCGCCAGACCCTGCTTAGTATTGACGGTAGTCAGAATGATACTTTTTATTTCAAGATTTGTCAAATCGGGATTTGCTGATTTGATCAGAGCAGCAAGGCCGGAAACCATTGGAGTCGCCATTGAGGTTCCATCATGATACGCATATGAATTTCCACTTTTCTGATAATTGGTATCTATAGCAAAACAACGGAGCACCGCAATGCTATCGGTCTCAGTTGCCCGATACAGATACCCGATATAATAAGGCCCCGACCCAAGAATATCATTCACGTATGATACATCGATATATGAGTATTCGTTCTCAAGTAGACATATGTCTATTAGTATCATAACGTTTCTTTTCGCCAAAATATCCGCTTCTAAACCAGCAATAGTTGTGTAACTATCATAAGGTTTGTTTGAAATAACAACATCAAATTTGTCTGAAGGATAGAGTTCCCAGTCATAATCTAATAGTAATTCGCTGGGCTCACCGACTATTAAGACACTGTTTTTTAAATATATGAGAGACAGTGCATTTCCAAAAGCGTGGGCACCCTCATAACCAGGATAGAAATTCCACCCATAAGCATCCGGGCCATTATAATCAGTAATTATTCCGTATTGATTTCTCGTATTTTCATTCAGATAGAATGTCGTGAATTCATCGGTAAATGTTGGCACAGTCGAATATATGTTCACACCAGGAGCGGCAACATCCACTGTTGGCCCATATGTAGAGAAGATCGCCAGATTTCCGTTTTCATCAGTGGCTGCTACAGATATGATATTATCTAGATCATAGGATGCGGGATAAAACAGTTTGTCATTACCATTATTTCCAGCACCACAAACAAACAGCATATCTGGGCAGTTAGCAATAGCCTCCAGTAATGCCTCGGAGCGGGAGGGACCGCCAAACGAACAACTGACAATATCGGCACCCTGATGTTTTGCATACCTAATGCCTTCTATAATTGCACTGTATGTAAAACTACCATACACATCAGAGGCACGAAGAGACATGATACTAACATTCCATGCAACTCCGGAAACACCGATGCTGTTGTTTCCGACGGCTCCAATTATTCCCGCACAATGAGTGCCATGATCATGATAATTTGTTACATCATTGGTATTATCTACGAAATTCCATCCATAGTAATCATCAATGTACCCATTCCTATCATCATCTATGTTATTGCCCCAAATCTCACCGGGATTCACCCAGAGATTATCGATCAAATCTGGATGGGATATCTCCACCCCGGTGTCTAAAACTGCAACTATGACATTGGACGAACCTGTAGTTTTATCCCAGGCTGAAACGGCATCAATACCACCAGATCCTGATTGCATGCCCCATAAACGATAAAAATCTGGATCGTTTGGGAAACTACAGGAGCTAACATAATAATCCGGTTCGGCATACAGGACACCAGGAAGAGCGTTATAGTAGTTAACAGCCTCTTCTACGGTCACACCATCGGGTAATTCAATGATCTGCAGACCCGGAACAAGATCTGAAAAATCCTTTAAGATTTCTGCAGCCGACTCTGCTGACATACTGCGGATCAAATTTGGATCATACTTGACAAAGATATGGTCTGGAGCATATAAGGGTACAGAAATATCCACAGATGAGGATACAGACATATCCATAGATGAGTGTACAGATATATTCACAGATGAGGGTCTAAATTCATCGACCGCACTGACCGAACCAGCTAGGATGCAAAGCAAAAGGAGAGCAACGCACAGAAACATACTTGTTTTTTTCATATCAACAAAACACCACTGACACTTGATACTGTTCAATCAACGCTAAATAGATTAATAGTTTGCTTTTTATTGAGATAATTATCCGAATGATTTTGACTTTTTTATCATAAAATATCAGTTGAACGAAGCGGGAAAAAGCCAATATAGATCAGAGTCAGCCGAGAAGGGCTGGATAAAGATTCTTCTGCTGTTTAGAATAACTGCTAAGTGTATGCGCTCCTTAACGGCCGGATATTTGGATGGCAGTCTCAACTACGAGTAATTAGGTGATTCTCAAAAAAGGAGGAAGTGGATGGAGAATACATTCTGCTATCGATCACCCCGTCATCCCGATCAGCTTCCCCTGTGAATCGACATACAGCCAGTATCCGTTTCCTAGCGTCATATATCGCTCAGGGCTGTTTGCATCAAAAATATTAATATGAGGGGCAAATAAATAAAAATCGCTGAAAAAATGTGATAACCGGCTCACACCCGAATGACCATAACACTGATCCCGCTTTCTTTTTCAAAAGCAGCTGCCCGAAGCTCTACTCGATCAAGCATACCTCCGCTGGTCATGATCAGCGTATCCTCGCCGCTCATCACGGAAAGGAGGCACTTGTCCACTACGCCGTGGGTGTACTCAAGCGTGATATCCGACAAATGACAGAACTTTTTTGCCCGCGTGCCCATAGCTCCTATATGCCAGAGAGGGTGATCAGCGAGCATCTGTTTCGCTGCTTGCGGAGAAAGCGTGTCGATATCAGAAAGATACACATTTCCTATAACAGAAGGCGAAGATCCCTCGATAAGACGTATCATCTCAGGGATCCCTTTGGGCGGAATACCTGAAACAAGGAGCTGTCTTCTGACCAGTTCCTGATACAGATCAAGCAGGATCGGCGGGGTCATTCGTGCCTGGACCATCAGATCATCGCTGGTGAAAACATCCGCCGGCATACCCTGATGCAGGATCCCTCCATCTGCAAGAAGGATCACCTCGTCAGCCCACCGGTAAGCGAGCTCGACATCATGCGTTGAGAGAAGGATCGTGGTGCCGTCTTCCTGGAGTTCATCCAAGAGATCCATTATTTCGGCGGCAGTAGCAGGATCAAGTGAAGAGGTCGGCTCATCTGCCACCAGAATATCCGGCCTCATTGCAAGAATACCTGCGATAGCGACACGCTTTTTTCCCCGCCGGAAAGATGATGGGGCGGGCGTTTTTCATACCCCACAAGACCAACCGCAAAGAGAGCATCA
>DALTVX010000012.1 GCA_029987395.1 Methanocorpusculum sp.
GCCAAGCTCCACCATTCGGATCGTTCGCTCCTCCTCAGAAATATCGCTCATATTGTCCGTGAACGCCGCCTTTAGGTGGTCGATGAACGCCCGAGAACGAAGACCCGGCGTATAGATCAGATCGAAATAGATCACCGGATACTTCTCGCGGATCAAGTCGCATTCCCAGATCGGGATGAACACGCCGTTTTTGCAGTCCAACGCACCGTTCTTGAAGGTGATATAGTTGATATCTGCCGCAGTTTCGAGATCGATCTGCATGGAGGAGCCTTCGACCATTTTTCGAAGAGCCACCTGCTTGGTGTGGTTTTTGCTGAGGTTCACGTGAGCCTGAAGCTGATTGAAGGCATTTCTGGCTTCGGGCGTGTCATCGATCTCGGATCGGTTCTTCCAGTACCTAAGTTCCTCTTCGAGGCTTTTTCCGATGAACCGGAGGGTCTGTCCGATCTTTTCTTTGGCAGGCTCCCAGTGGTTTTTCACGTACGCGTACCACTCGCCTTTGTCGGCGGCATAGACGAGAAAGCCGGCAGCCTCTTTTTCGAATCGGAAGGCGTTTCCTTCGTCGTTGAGGGAACTAAGGAGAGCTTCGAAGGAAGGGATCTGCTTTCTGGTCATGATTTTTCTCTCCCAAGGCGGCAGAGAAGCGGGATCGAAGCACCGAAGAAGGTAGTCTTTTTCCGGACCTTCTGGTTCGTGGTCGATGATGTGTTCTTTTACGGCCCGCGTAAGGTCGGAGCCTGTATCGAAGGTGGTGAGGATATCGACGAGGTGGTCGTTTTTATAAAGCCCAAACCGGTAGGAGGTCATGTCTAAGTTGATTCCGGGGTGGTCGGGCGTAAGTTGTTCAGAGATCGTTTCGTGGTGCTTTACGGTGTAAGGCATCGGGAGGGGTGTTTGCTCTAGAATCAAACTAGCTCATCTCTCCTTCCGTCAGTTTTGTAATTCTTATCAGTGATATCATTGATACACTAGATTATTGGATGACAGAGTATTTATACTTTAAGTCCGATATATGTATCTGAGTATTATGACAGAAGAAAAAAACGATGAACAGATCCTGATCCGGGTTCCAAAGAGCCTAAAAGTGCAGTTGGAATCGGCAGCGCGCGTAGAATCAATGACGATCCAGGATTGGGTACGTAATGCAATAATGAATAGGATCAGTCTGCTGAATGTGTGTCCGAACTGTGATACGGTGAATTCACGGGATGCTAAGTTCTGTAATCAGTGCGGAGCGAGTCTGAAGGATAGCAAGAGGTCGATGTATTTCGCGTGGATGAAGGATGTTTTGAAGGAGGAGTTGGAGGAGGGCGGGGATCTTGACGCGGTTCTGGCGTATCTGGATGATCCGGCAGGGGAGCAGGCGAAGCTGGAGAAGAAGGGGAAGTCGATTGTGCGGACGGAGGAGAGGAAGAAAGTATAGAAATCTCTTTCAAATAATTTGATTTCAGTGAAAAGACACGTGTGCGTTCATAAAACACACGCGTGTGTTTAATCGTGCATTTGAACTATACCCTTTTTTATTTTTTAAAAAAATACGAGCTAATATAGCTTGTAATCCAATTTTAATATGAATTTGAGACATTGAAAATGGTATGCTAAATGTATTTTTGGTGTGTATTTTTGTGCGTTCTTTTTGCGTAAGAGCATAGAGTATATTTTTGGGATAGGCTTTATTAATCATGCATATAAATATACTAACAATTGACTATTTAATTCGAAAGAGATGATTTAATGGATTATATTGGTAAAAAAGAAAGCCTGACTATAGAATTAAAAAGTGACGACCCGAAATTATCCGATAATAATATAGTGGAGGTGGTGGTTGGTTTTGCCAATATGGAGGGAGGCGAACTATACATCGGTGTCGAGGACGATGGTCAAATAACCGGTATTCATAAAGATCACAATAATCCCTATTCCTTGGGTGCACTGATTTCCAATAAAACAGTCCCTCCAGTTTCTGTCAGAATAGATATTATTGGTGAGCTAAACCCGTATGTAATAGTAGAAGTTCCAAAAAGCAGTTCGATCGTAATGACCTCTAGTGGGAAAACACTGAAGAGACGGTTAAAATTTGATGGGACACCAGAGACGGTTCCAATGCAACCACAAGAGACGCTTTCTCGATTATCCAATTTAAATAAACTGGATTATTCTGCTCAACCCATTATAAACGCAACATATGATGATTTTGATAGTAGTGAACGAAACCGGTTAAGAAAAATTATATCTTCAAATCGCGGCGAGACCAATCTTCTTGAATTGTCTGATGAAGAGTTGGACATGGCCCTTCGACTGATCACTAAGGTCGACGGTCATTATGTTCCAACGGTAACTGGCCTTTTGTTGATCGGAAAAGAAGATAGCATAAGAACATTTTTGCCCACTGCAGAAATAACATTTCAGGTAATTGAAGGAACAGATGTCCGTGTTAATGAATCTTTTTTCAAGCCGCTCTTGTCCTCTTTTGAGATTATTGTAGAGTATATGAAAGCCTGGAATCCAGAGAGAGAGGTTCAGTCTGGTTTGTTCAGGATCCCCATCTCTGAATTTGATAAGATAGCATTTCGTGAAGCACTCGTTAACGCCATCTCTCATCGTGATTACACTATCCTGAATCGCGTTCGTTTTTTAATCAATGATGAGGGGCTCACTATAAATAGCCCAGGGGGTTTTATCGAGGGGATCACCATAGAAAATCTGCTTACGGTGGATCCTCATGGAAGGAATCCAACCTTGGCAGATGCACTTAAACGAGTAGGTCTTGCGGAAAGGACAGGGAGAGGAATTGATAAAATTTACGAAGGATCTCTCATTTATGGTAGACCTTGGCCTGATTATTCGGAATCAAATTCAACTTCTGTGAATCTGTTTATTCAAAGAGCTGCGCCGGATGAGGCATTTACAAAGATGGTGTATCAGGAGAGGAATAGACTTGGAAGAGCGCTACCAATTAACTCTCTCTTGATCCTTTCTGCCCTTAAAGAGGAACGACGTGCTGAAATTCATCGTATTGCTAAATTGACATATATTAATGAGAAAAAATCAAAAGCAGCATTAGAGCAACTTTGTGAGGCGGGACTTGTTGAGGCCAGGGGAACTGGACGAGGACGGACGTACATGCTCAGCTCCAAAGTTTATCTAAAAACATCGAATTTAATCGAATATGTGCGACAACGCGATATAGATTCTTTGCGTCAGGCTCCTTTGGTGATCCAACTTGCTGAAAGTAAAGGTTTTGTTACGAGAAAGGATGTTGTGGAATTATTACATCTGGCTGAACCTCAAGCATATCGTGTGTTGAAGAAACTTGTTGAGGAGGATAAGTTAGCTCTTGAAGGCAGGGGAAGAGGCGCGAGGTACGTAATAAAATAATAAACATACACGTGCGTTTATTAAACACACGCGTGCGTTTAATCGTGTGTTTTTTATTGGAATTATTTGGAAATGATGCCCAGAATGCCCTAATTTAGAAATAGAGTTATTTTAAAGAAATTTTAAAACAGTCTAATTATGCATTATTATTACAATTCGTGTGTTTTGTCATTGATATGCATGATATCTTTGTGCTTGTTCCTTCATGAAAAGATAGATGTGTTATCGCGTATTTGATAAGAAAAACGAATGTGTTGAGTCATCCCCGGTCCTGTATGCTTTTGAATCGTATCCGTGATTTCAGTGTGATGATGAAGCAGATACAAGGCTCCCCACTCACACCAGACGACAACTTCATTAGAAATCATATCCAATATCTAAAAGCCTTTTTAGCGAGGGTATCCAAGTGGCCAAAGGAGACTGACTCAAGATCTGTTCTTAAGTAGTTCGCGGGTTCGAATCCCTCCCCTCGCATCGTATTCTGATGCACGGCTGTTTTCTCATAATCATTGCGGTGCTGAAAAGAGGAACATATTATATCAATATTTTAAATCGACATTCATCATCCCCGGAAAGAATTGTTTTCTCCATCAAGACGTCGATATCTCTATTTAGTCCAATGCTAAACTTCTTTTTTAGATTTCCCAGAGTACAATAACAGAGAGTTGCTGAAGCATCATCACTATTCTCGCTGACAAGAGGACAATAACATTTGTCAAAAACAACATAGACATCATTCCCCTCTATTTTAACGCGCCATTGGTGAGACAACTTTTCCAAAAAATCATGTTCATCAGTGGAAGCGTCCTTGATTGCTAACAATCGTTCATCGGTGAGGTGAGTGAAGGGACAATTTTCACCACATGCCTCCATGATGGTGATTTTTGTTTTTTCATCCAGGTTATCATCTAAGCTTTTGAGTAAATTCTTTATCCAAACAGTCATACGTAAGGCTTTCATTGCTCATCTATTAATAGTATTACTTAGACTACTTTGTTCCCTTTTTTATCATGTTCTTTATCTTTCACATAAAACATCCACGAAGGATCATCACGCAACAAAAATACATTTTTCACCGGTTTGATGCTGCCCTCATACCAGCCATTCGCAATTCCAAGGAGCCTTGGTTCCCTGCCATAAAAGGGACGAGATGAAGACAAAAACAGGATCAAAATAGCCAATTTAGCTTTACCAGAAGGAAAAAATTACTCCTAATAGGTAAATGACCAACACGTTCATAATCTATCACGATTAATAATGATATATTACTTCAACTGAGTGATAAGACCAAAATGGCTACTCAAAAGATGTTGAAATAGTACAAAAATCACGGTAGTTTTCTACCTGTGTATGTATCAAGGGAGTCTATAAACGGCATAAGATACCGTTTCGGGCAGATCCTAGCAGTTCCCAGTATTATCATATACAGGACCAAGGTGGAAAAAATGAAAGAAGAATCCTTTGATGTAAAATTAGTGGAAAACGAAAAATACTACACGCCAGATCCCAGCTACAAAGAAAACTCCTGGGTCGGCGACTATCAGAAGGTCTATGATGAATTTTTGGCCGACCCGGATGCATTCTGGAGCAAGATCGCTCATGAACTTGAGTGGATCCAGCCCTGGGACGCGGTCAAGGAATGGAATCCTCCGTATGCCAAATGGTTCACGAATGCAAAACTCAATATCACGTTAAACTGTCTTGACCGGCATGTAAACAGCAACCGCCGAAACAAGGCAGCACTTATCTGGAGAGGAGAGGACGGAGAAGAAAAAGTCTACACTTACCAGCAGCTGCTCTCCCAGGTGATGCGTTTTGCAAATGCATTAAAGAAAATCGGCGTCAAAAAAGGAGACGGCGTCTGTATTTACATGCCGCTTGTTCCCGAGCTGGTCATCTCCATGCTCGCCTGCTCACGTATCGGGGCAGTACACAACGTCGTGTTTGGTGGATTTGGGTCCTCCGCACTCAACATGCGTATCCAGAACTCCGGAGCAAAAGTCGTCATCACCGCCGATGTAAGTCTGCGTCGAGGCAAGGCAATCCAGTTAAAAGCAATTGTTGACGAAGCCATCAATGATGCCGCCACCGTAGAAAAGGTCATTGTGCTCAGACGTAAGAGGCCGCACGTTGAGCTCCAACTCGATCACGAACTCGATTTCTACGAGATCATGGAGGACGTGGAAAGAGAATGCCCCCCCGTAGAGATGGATGCCGAGGATCCGTTCTTTACCCTGTACACCAGCGGATCGACCGGAACACCCAAAGGAATCGTACATACCTGTGCCGGATATATGGTCGGGACCTATTACACCAGCAAATATGTCTTTGACATAAAGGATCAGGACATCTTCTGGTGTACTGCCGATCCAGGCTGGATCACGGGCCACAGTTATATTGTCTACGGCCCGATGTCTGTTGGGGCAACAGTCTTTATTTCAGAACTGACACCGGATTATCCCGATGCCGGCACCTTCTGGAACCTGATCGAGGAGCAGAAGATCAACATCTTCTATACTGCTCCAACCGCTATCCGCATGTTCATCAAGATGGGCGAGGTCTGGCCGAACAAATACGACTTAAGCTCGCTGCGCATCATCGGTTCCGTCGGCGAACCCCTCAACCCCGAAGCGTTTGAATGGTATTACCACACGATCGGGAAGGATAAATGTCCGATCCTTGACACCTGGTGGCAGACCGAGACCGGTATGCATATGCTCACCACCATGATCGGCGAGCCTATGCGGCCGGGATTTGTTGGAAAAGCCATCCCTGGCGTTATTGTAGATGTCGTGGATGAAGCCGGAAACCCTGTCCCGCCAAACACCATGGGACTCCTTGTCATCAAATCCCCTTGGCCTTCTATGTTACGGGCCGTATACAACGACGATGATCGATACAGAAAATACTGGGAGACCATTCCAAACTGCTACACCGCAGGAGATCTGGCAGTAAAAGGCAAAGACGGATACATCATGATCCTTGGTAGGTCAGACGATATCATCATCATCTCTGGTCACAATATCGGATCGGCAGAGGTTGAAAGCGCCCTGATTTCTCACCCGGCGGTAGCAGAAGCAGCAGTGATAGGCAAACCAGACGCGGTGAAAGGAAGCAGTCTTAAGGCATTTACCATTCTCCGGGTCGGAAACAACCCTTCCGAAAAGCTCATGAAGGACATAATGTATCACGTCCGAAGGAAGCTTGGGCCCATCGCAGTTCCGCAGGAGATCGAATTCGTAGAGAGTCTGCCAAAAACCCGCAGCGGCAAGATCATGCGCCGTGTGCTCAAAGCGCAAGAGATGGGAATGGATCCCGGAGACATATCGACTCTGGAGGAATAACCACCCTCATTTTTTAAGGGAGAGAAGTCATGGTAAATAGTTCGGTTGGAGTAGGTAGCCCCCTTTTTGGGATGCCGCCGGAGAAGGGACGATGGGTGCTCGTTGTACTGGGTCTGATCATCAACCTGTGTCTGGGTTCAATTTATTCGTGGAGTGTTTTTGTCAAGCCTCTGACGGATTATTACACCGGAGTGCTTGGTCAGACGGTCACGGCAAATGATGTATTGATGCCATTCTCGGTGTTTCTTGCCTTTTTTGCGATCACCATGCCGTTTGCCGGTAAGTTCATCGAAAAATACGGGCCCCGAAACGTTACGATCGTCGGAGGGATACTGACAGGTCTTGGATGGCTTCTGGCTTCCTTTTCGACATCTGTTCCGATGCTCTACGTTATGTATGGAGTGATCGGCGGGATCGGCGTAGGTATCGCGTATGGCGTCCCAATTGCGGTTTCAGCACGCTGGTTCCCTGATAGACGAGGTCTTGCCGTTGGACTCACGGTTCTCGGGTTTGGGTTCTCGGCGTTTTTCACTGCAAATATCGCCGGATATTTCATCTCGGCATTTGGGGTGATGAACACATTTCGTATCTTTGGGGTTGCGTTTATTATTCTTATCATTCTACTTGCCTTGCCGTTGAAATTTCCGGCATCAGGCTGGGTCCCCCGTGGATGGACGCCACCCACACTAAAACCCGGGGAGAAAAAAACCTGCGAATGTGACCGGTCGATGATGCTTAGATCCCCGGCTTTCTATGGGCTGTGGGCATGCTACTTCATCGGTTGTCTTGCTGGGCTTATGGCGATCTCGATCGCAAAGCCGGTGGGTACTGATGTAGGAGTTGAGGTGGGTCTTGCCATCCTTCTCGTCGGGTTCTTTGCGATCTTTAATGGCGGCGGACGCCCGCTTTTTGGAGCGCTGACCGACAAGATAACACCCCGATATGCTGCCATGGTGTCATTCGTTTTGATTGCCGTGGCATCGCTCCTGATGTGGCAAATCCCATCTGTGCCGGTGTACATTCTGGCGTTTACCGTTCTCTGGGGATGTCTCGGCGGCTGGCTTGCCATCGCGCCAACGACCACAGGGAGTTATTTCGGTACCTGTGATTATCCGAGGTGTTATGGGATCGTGTTCCTTGCATATGGTGCTGGGGCAATTGCGGGGCCACAGCTTGCCGGGTTTATCAAAACCACAAGCGGATCCTATATCGGTGTGTTCCCGTACGTGCTTGGCCTTGCGATCATCGGGTTTGTGATTGCATTCTTCTTAATGAAGCATCCCAACCGATAACATTATTTTTTACCGTTTGATTTCCAGTCCCAGCTCATTATGCCGCAGGAATCCCGGCGTCCATGGGGGATTATACCGCATCAAAAATACCTCTCCCACCGGCTCGATCCCGGCATCCTTGAGTGCTTTTCGAAGCAGCGCCTCTTTTGCCGCCACATCCTTCTCACGGGTTTTTCCTTTGAATCGAAGAACGGCGACCTCCCGCTCAGGCACCGGAATGATCCGCACGTTGCTGTCCAGCGGCTCCGGGATCTCATCCAGGGTTTTTCCCGCAGGCATGACAAATGACATCGTGGTCGCGTCGGAAACAACCGGGGAAGTCATTGGGATCTTCGTCGAGGTGATCACCGGAGACGTCATAGGAATGGCACTGTTCGCGATATTTTTACCAGATATATACGCAAAAAGCGGGCTGAATGCGGAATTATCATTTCCATTAGTATCCACGGTCGCAAGAACCAATGCGGAATATTTTCGAATTTCGATATCTCCTACCTTCTGAGGAACCTCATACGGAATAGTTGAGGTCATGATTTTTGCTCCCCTGATTTTTTAGGATCTAGATAGATAGTCATACTATCTTGCTTCGTCAGAAAGATGAAAAAGATTACTGATGAGGCAGATTGGAGGAACAAACATTTTTCTATTTGTAAAAAGATTTATTTGATCATAACCCATTAACGAAATTAGTATGAAGAAGGTTCAGGCAGCTTTTGCCGTTTTGATAATTATTCTTTCACTCTCGGTCTGTGTTTCAGCACACGTGCCGCAGATGATCGAGGGTAACGATGGGATAGAAAATGCTGTCCATATCGACGACCCGCTAAAATCATGGGCATATTACAGCACGTTTCAAACCTCCGACTCGGTTTCCTATTTTCAATTTGATCTTGAAAAAGGAGATCGGCTCTGGCTTTCTGTATTTACGCCAGATATTACGGCCGTTCATCCAGATGCGGTGATCATCGGCCCGGGTATTGAAAGCGAAGGAGAGCTCCCGGGTGGTGTTGATGTTTTGGAAAATAACGGATATATCGTGATCAAGGGGAAAGCGCCGGATGCACCGACGTATGAACCTTTCACGCCGTCAGCAAATTATCAGTGGTTCAAATTTGAATACACCGCAGAGGTCCCCGGCACCTATTATATTGCCATGGTCAACAAAGGATCAGGGCCTGGAAATTACGGGGTTGCCATCGGATATCTTGAGGAGTTTTCCATCTCTGAGTGGGGTTTGATCCCATTTTCAACAGCTAATGTGCATTTATGGGAAGGAAGCAGCCAAGGATTCGTCTGGGGACTGCCTCTCTTCATTGTATTATTAGGACTTATCCATCTATTCAGGCTTAAAAAAGAGCCGGTTCGTATAAAATTTGAAACGGTCACAGGAGTTACCGGAGGTGTGTTGTATATTGCAGGAGCAGTTTCTATGCTCGCTCAGGCACTGTTTGCATTATCTAAAACAGGGTTTGAGCCAACATTTGCCGTTACGGCAATTTTCATTGCCATTCCCCTGATTTTAGGGATCATGGTCCTGAGGTATTATCTAAGATCCGATTCAAAACCCGTCAAATATCAAGGGATAAAACTCGTGATCTTAGGCATGGTCGGATTGGTTTTCTGGGCTGGATACATCATTGGACCGGTGCTTGTTATCATTGCCGGGCTGAAATTCCTGATCGATGCACGAAGCAAAGCAAAAAAGGATTCGATCTGATCCATACCAAAGGGTATGGAAAGGTAATATTTTTTTATCGAGAGGTTATCCTTATAATATTCTCGTCTTTGTATCCGTTCCGTCCCCGGTGGTGAGCATTTTGATTACCATGAACTTGAACACATTATCGCTGTTATTGACCAGCATATGCGGCACTTTTCTTGGGCTTTGGATCAGAGAATCCTTTTCAACATTCACCTCTTCATCGCCGATGATGACCCTTCCCTTGCCTTCCAGGATATAAAACATTACATCGACCGGGGTTATATGTTTCTTGAGGGACTCGCCGGGTTGTAGGGTGATCACTACAACATCAGTGCTTTCTGAGCCGTAGACTTTTCGGACATCTACCTTATGAGGGGTTACAGACGGCTCGGTTTCATCAAGAGTGGTCACATAAATTGTCATACTATCTACTTCGCGAGTGAGCGGAAATAGATTTGCATGGAGGAATGAGAAAAAAGGCGGGCGTCATTTATTATTCGTGTGGTAAAAGGGAGAGAGGGAACTTATGAGAAAAAGAACCGCGATTATTCGCGGAGGCGTGCAAGCCAAAGGCTTGCGTGCCGCCTCAAGTGGGCAAAGCCCACTTGGGCTAATTCGCGGTTCTTTTTTTCATCCATCCACACCCAGTCACCTTCCTCCCAAATTGGATCCACACCAACACCGCGTAAGTCCTATTAAAAGAAATCCGACAGATCCATCTGTGACTTTTCCTCTTCCCCAAACGTCGAGTTGATGTTCATCTCCGTCACCTGGATCCGCTGATTCGTATATGCCGACAAAGAATAGTGCTCGGCCATATACTTCGAGATCCCCAGATACTTTACCACGTTCCCTTTATGCATCGTCGCCTTCACCGGTCCCCCGCACTTATTACATTTACCTGAGATGGGGATACGCCGATAACTCAGCTTACATTTCGGACACCTAAACGACTGCTTCGAAAACGACCGGAGGTTACCGATCATATCAGGTAGCAGGTGCGTGTTGATGATCCTTTCCGCAAGATCGTTTGTGTCCACCGCACGGATACGATCCGCCAAAGCAAGCTCGGCTTTGATCTTCTCTGCCGTTCCTTTCAGGATCGGGTTCGTGTACATCGTATCAAGGGGCCCTTCGGAGATGTCCGTCGTGTCATGCGTGAATGAAAAACCCTCGAACTGACCGATCGTCTCGACCCGTTTCTCCACATAATCCACGAGCTTTGCGACATCCTTTGGATGTTTATATGTCAGGCATGCGGTATATACTTCCAGCGGATAACGTGACATCACATCCACGTTCAGCGTCTCCTTGTCCACCTCTTTTGGATTCAGCGTCGTCGTGAGAACGAGCGGGGCGTCCATCGTGCCGCCGCGGGAGCTTGGAAGGAAGGACCGGGAGAAATTCAGAAGGCCGTCCATCAAAAGCATGACACAGTCCTCGTCCCCGTCACAGTTTCGGCGCTTTGCCGCATGATAATACGGATGAGCGTAGCCTGCCTTTGCTTTGGTGAATCCAACGATCCGGGCGAGGACACCGGCACTCGTGTGTGGGGCAAGACCCATCACCAAGTGACCGATCAGA
>DALTVX010000089.1 GCA_029987395.1 Methanocorpusculum sp.
ATTCGGTCACAACTGACGCCATCTGGTCTTTGCTCGCGGCAATTAACAGATGGGTCATCGGTCTAGGCTGAAACATGCAGTTTCTCCTTGAACCGCTCTACGAATAGCGAAGTTGCCTGTGGGAGCTTTTTGCTTCCAGCGTTAATCAGGTTGTCGGCGTCAGCCTTCCCTTGAGTAACGATCGCGGCATGCTTTGCTGTTGCTACATTCCGTGCATCTAAAAGTCTCTGCTTTTTGTAATCCTCGGCAATCATTGTTGCCTTAGCAATCAAGCTATCAGCTTCGAGTTTTGCGTTTGCAAGTGTTTGCTCCGCGGCACTCTGTGCTGCAGTGATTGTGGATTTACTTTTTGCTTCGGTTTCTTTAATGCTTTTCAGAACCTCAGTTTTCATCCAACCCTCCTCTCACGGCAGTATATTGTTTGGTAATTGATATGTTTATACTTACGTTATTTACCTCGTGCTGTCCGCTCTTTTTCTTACATATAGGGAGAGCATAGATTTTAAAGAATACAAAAATGACCAGTGACCTAAAATTTTCACCGGTTTTTCCGTTTGAACAACATCTACAAATAGATTGCACTCCGAAAGTTTACTATGTATATACCCGGGAAAAAAACCCTTTCAATTTTGATAGTATCTCTTTTAGTTATTGGGTCTATTCTTACGGCCGGGTGTGTGGGTCTGACAGACCCGACTCCTCGTGAGATCATGATCCGCGGTAATCTGATCTCGGTAGATCCTGCCTACATCGACACTGTTTTTATTTGGAAGCTTTTGCTCGATCCAAACAGCTATGAGCCGGAGATGTTTGATGCAGTTGATGCATATCTGGATCTGGATAATCCAGTTGTCGAGATGGGAACAGGTATCGGGGCACTTTCAGCGTATATAAATGATAAACTAACGATGCCGGTGAATCAGGTGTCCGTCGAACCCAATCCATATCTCTTCTCGTTATTAGAACAGACAAAAAAGGCAAACGACCTTGGTGTCACCAACATAGAAAAGGCGGTGGGATATGGTTCAGAAACTGTTTCGATCTCAGTGACCTCGGATATCACCAATAATCGTATTATAAGATCAGACGGGGTTGCCGTAGAATCCGTTGAAGTCAAGACGACCACGGTCAAAAAGGTAGCGACCGATGCGGGATTTTCATCAAACATAACCTTGGTGATGAACATCGTCGGGTACGAGCATTCAGTTATTCAATATGAAGCCGAGTATCTGAGACAGAATGTGACCACCGTGATCTCAGCTGTCTATTCTGATGGAAGGAACACGCCAGAATCATTCTTGGCAAAGATGAAGATGATCGGATTTACGGAAAAGTCCCGGGTATCTGCCGTTGGCAACGGATATGTCGTGATGGTCTTCACGAAATAATACAATCAACAATATTTTTTATAATAAGAACGCACCGGTCGGGATTTGAACCCGAGTCAAAGGCTCCGGAAGCCCTCAGGATATCCTGACTACCCCATCGATGCATTTTGCGCTGGTTTGAACGCTTTATTATATTGTACTCGAGAGTATTTATATCTGGGGTGACGTGGTTTAGTGTATGAAATTTTTTGGGATGGTCGACTGTTATCTCTTCTGGTGGTACTGATACCAGATACGACATGCCCCTTCATGGGAGACCATACACGGGCCGATCGGGATCCGAGGGGTGCAGGCTTTGCCGAACAGTTTGCAGTCTGACGGGTCCGCAAGACCTCTAAGCACCCGGTCACAGATGCATCCGTCCTTTTTCGTGACCTTTTCGTACACCAGATCGAACTTCTTCTGGGCATCGAACGCCTCAAACTCCGGCTTTAATGCTAACCCGGATTCGGGAATGACTGGGAACCCGCGCCATTCAACATCGGCCGGCACGAACACATCTTTCATCAGCTTCTGTGCCTTCACGTTTCCTTCGAATGTCACCACACGAGGGTAGGCATTCTCTACTTTTGGCTCGCCTTTGTTGATCTGCTCGGCCAGCATCAAAAGGCTGAGAAGGATATCCTCCGGCTCAAATCCGGCGACCACTTGCGGGACCTTGAACTGTTCATACTCATGGTATCCCATAACTGCGCAGACATGTCCGGGCAGAATAAATCCGTGAAGGTCTGCCTCGCCCTGTTCCATCAGCCATTTCATTGCCGGAGGGACCAGCCTGTGAGAAACAAGGATACTGAAGTTCTCCGGCGGGTTTGTCAGAAGGGTCGCAGCCACGGTAGGAACGGTCGTCTCAAATCCGACCGAGATGAATACAACCTCTTTTGTTGGATTCAGGCGTGCGATCTCAACCGCCTTAGTGATCCCCTGAACGATCCTGACATCTCCTTGTACAAGTTCGAGTGATGTTTTTGTTCCTGGTACCCGAAGAAGATCTCCGTAGGTACAGACGATATATCCCCGCTCGGCCAGCTCACATGCGGCATCGATCTCGCCCTGAGGCGTGATACAGACCGGACACCCGGGCCCCATCACGATCTTCATCTGCGGGGGAAGGACCGATCTGATCCCGTATTTTGCGATGGCCGCTTCATGGGTCCCGCAGACATGCATGATCCGCATATCAGTGTCCACAACTTCAGAGAGTTTTTTTGCTATATCTGAGCCAAGCGTCATACTAACGTTATATTGTACTTCACCTTAGATAATCACATCTCTTTATACTTGACGCAAGGGAGAGTGAGACTACTCTGAAGCATGCGTTAAAAAATTCGCCCCGTTATCTGCAGTCGATGACCTCGTCCTCGGTCACGATAAGATCCATACGTGCATCGAACCACTCAGATGGAATACATTCCATCTCTTGACAGGCATACGCCATACCGATCCGCGGAATGTTCGGATTTTTTTCAAAAAAGCGATCATAGTACCCTGCTCCATATCCCAATCGGTGCCCAACCCGGTCGAAACCGACCATCGGCACCAATACCACATCGATCGACGAGGCGACCGCAGGTTTTTCAGCGGAGATGGGTTCAGGCACAGAAAAGGTGCTCGGTTCCAACTCCGCCATCGAGGTGAGATACGAAAGTCGAAGCGTGTGGGTCGCCTTTTCAATGATCGGGACGACTACCCTTTTTCCCTCTTCCAAAAGGCAGTTGAGGATCACCATCGACTCGACCTCAGGCTCTTTTGCTACATACCCGAGGATCGTTTGATAAGGTTCGAGCAGTTTTTCCAAGCGGCAGGTGATGTGGTATCCCTTCTCCCGCCGCTCGCCAAGAGACAGAGCCTCGCGTCTCGCTTTGAGGAGTAGGCGAAGCTCTGCTTTTGTGCTCATTTCCGGTTTGTTTTTCGCACGCGAACCGCAACACCGCGGTTTGCTCGTTTCATCTCATCGGCGCCCATCGTGGTTTTGCCGGTCGCCTGATAACCTTCTCCGCCAACAAAAACCTCGTCGCCTTCACGGATCCGCGGATCAGAATCAGCGATGCCTGGCGCTAAGATATCTCCCTGCGGGATAAATCCGTCCGAGATCCAGACACGATATCCGTTGATATATTTCCAGCCTTCGTGGGTCGGGCGCAGAAGTCCGGTATCCGCATCGATCGAAAAGATCTGGTTCTTTTTCTCGAAGATCTTCTGGTTCGGGTACCGACCTTTTGCGATCCAGCCTTTTGTGTCGACCAGTTCATCGAACTGCCACATAAGTGTGCCGCGAACAATGTCGGTCCGGCGTTTTCTGCTCTCGCGAAGCGTATTATTCAGGGCACGCAGAGAATCCTGCGACAGAGGTTTGTCGTCGTTACAGGTGATCTCAAGCTCGACGCCAGCCTTTTCTGCGGCGATTTTTGCGACCTCTTTTGCTCCGCCTTCCAGATGGCAGATCACTCTGTCATACCGGTGTTTCGTGAGATACGCGGTAAGATATTCCACCAGGATCGCGGACTCCTCTTTATCCCAGTATCCGGTGACCGGGACATCGTAATGCCCAGCCGGATAGATGAGTTCGAGTTCACGCGGGACAACACCAAGAGGTGAGGTCACGATCACTTCATGGGCACGTCCATCCACCACACGCATGAACAACTGGTGTGATCTTGAAAGTGAGTAGGGTTTTCGTGCGGCACACGGCAGAAGAACACAGACATCCGTCCTTGAAGGAACGAATCTGTTGATCACTCGGTCTTCAAAGAATGCAATTTCCGCACGGGTCATCGACTCGGAGGAGTTTGCAAGGAACTTGGATGAACGGGCGACCGGCAGATTTGTGGCAAAGCCAGGTCTTCTGTCGATGTGGCGCAGAAGAGAGACCTGCTCTGCGTGAAGTCTGCATCGCATCTCCATAAATTCGCGAAGCTGACCCTGTTCGATCCAGACTCGTGCAAGGGCGATTTCTTTTTCGAGAGTGAGACGATTGTGAAGTTTCAGGTCGCCGGTTTTACATCCTGCGCAGTCACAGATTCCTTTCTCCATATAGGAGGCGTCGAACTCTCCTTCCGGCGTGCAGAATTTCTTCTGAACGCTCATAAGATCGACCGCTGTATAATCAAACAGATCAAATCCCACATATATCAATGAGGCGACGTTCGAAGGAAGAGCGGATGCGGGAGCATACCGGGCAGCATCCGGCGGACAGACCGCGAGAAGCTTTTCCAGATACTCGGCATGCCGACGTGCGTCCGAGATGACCGTGTTCCAGTTGGAATACATAAGAACGCTGCCCTCGACCGACTCGCTTTGTGGGTGAACGGCAGTTGGCTCGCTTCCCGGGACAAAAAATCGTTCAAAGTCTGCTTTGCCGGCAGACGGAGGAAGATTGGTAAATCCCCGTTCCTTTAAAGAAGGAAAAACGCTTTCCGTTTCAATAACGGCAGGCGTGCTGATGTTTTCCTCGTCGGAAAGTTTCAGGTTTCCGATCCTTGCGTTTCCGTCGCGTTTTCTTGCATCAAATAGGCTCATGTGATCACCTCAATATCTGGGAACTCTGTTCTGAACAGATCTGCCCAGCGGGGGGTGGTCGAGATGGTGACTTTGGTATCAGGATTTGTTTCGAGCAGTCCTTTGAGCCCTTTGATCCCGTACTTCATCATCTCCTCATCCCACGCGGGTATCTCGGCCTGTCCTGCCGGGAATGTCTCGGCAAGTTCGTAGGGCATCGGGCCAAACGGTGGTTTGAACTCGATGACCTCCTCGAAACGTGTGGGGACCGGTCCTCCGGCAGATATCAACGAAATCTCCGAGAGTTTTACGCGGGGGATCATCGCATGATAGCTTGTGACCTCGGTTCTCTGGCAGGATTCGCTTCCCCTGTAGAAGAAGCGGCGTTTGCTTGCTCTGTCGAGATGCTCGAGCTCGCCGACCCGTTCTAAGAGTCTGCGGTATCCGTCCAGAAGTTTCGGGTGGCCTCTGCAGCGTTCATCCACGAGTTCCCAGAGGGTCCCGTCCTGAATTGCGGCACGGATGCGGGATATTTCCGCCATTGTTACCGCTAGATTGTGGTAGGCGAGGAGTTTTTGTTTGTCCGGCGATTTTTTCAGCTCTTCGATGGTGTGGTTCCGGCATACCGGACACGGGCACGGAAGTTCGCTCATCTCGTCGAGTTTGAGTGTCCCGTAGGTGGTGATGTATCGGCCTTCTTTTGCATAGAGGGCGTAGGCGGCCGAGTCGAATACGTCGCATCCAAGCGCGGCGGCAAGGGCAAACATCGAGGGATGACCTGCTCCAAAGAGGTGGACACATGCCCCGGGGTTGAGACCTTTTTTTGCGGCGATGATGACGTCGACTAGTTCGCGGTATCGGTAGCTTTCCATGAGGGGGACGACTGCACCGATCGGGCAGTAGGCAAATCCCATGTCGGATACGGTTTTGCCGGCAAGTTCCCGAAGGTCCTCATAGGTTGCTCCTTGAACAGGACCGGAAAGGGGGGCGTCGTCACCGAAAAGCTCCTTTGCCTCCTTCATTCTCGCCGCGGTGATCTCCATCTGGGCGAACACCTCCTCTTTAGCGGTGTCAGGGTGGGTCGGGATGTCTAAGGGGACCCAGATGTCGCTTCCGATATCTCGCTGAAAGGAGAGGGTCTGTTCGTTGGTGATGTCGACACTTCCGTAGACGGACATCTGAAAGGATCCCGAGTCGGTCATGATGAGTCCGTCGAAGTCGAGGACTTCATGAAGGCCTTTTTCGAGAGCAGGCTCTCTGAACTCCTCACTTTTCGAGAAGATGTAGGCGTTTGTTATGATGCCTTCGACGCCCATCTTTTTCATTTCTGATGGGGGAATTATCTGAAGGTGGGGATTAACGACCGGGAGAAGTGCCGGGGTTTTTATCGATCTTTCGCCGACTTTGAGTTTACCGACACGTCCTGCGATGTCTTTATGGATTACTTCGAATGTTATTGTCATAGGGTTATTCCTTGAATATCTGTCCTTCGAATGTGAGGATGCTGCATGATGCGTTTTTCCATGCGTTATGCGGGAGACCGGCTTTATTGCAGGTTTCGCCGAGGAACTCTTCAGAGGTCCAGTTGTACTCGGTCGCTACCTGAGGAAGGAGGAGTCCGGAGTGCCCGTTCATTTCGGCGATGAGTCCGTGTTTTCCGACGATGACGGCAGACGGACGAGCGTTTGGTTCGCCTTCGAGAGGGCTCGGTTGGGTGAGGACGGTGACTTCGACTTTGATTTTTTTGAGTTCATCCTTGTCGACTGGGTAAAATCGCGGGTCGTGAATAGCGGCATGTTCTGCTGCTTCTTTGATCGCGTTGCCTAATGACATGACGGGTAATGGGAAGCCGATGCATCCTCTTAGGCCGCCTAGTTTGGAGAGCGTGACAAAGACGCCTCTTTTTTCGGAGAAGATGGCGGGTAGCTGCGATTCTTTTTCCGGCTTTTTGCCAGTCACTGCGGATTCAACATATAGCCGTGCAACTTGAAGGGCAAGTTGTCCGTCGGTCTGCCTGAGAAGGTGCATAATCTTATAGGTATTGGGTGTTAAAGATGATGAATTATATGGCGGGCGGGTTGGATGCGAGCGAAGCGAAGCAGACGACCTTAGCGGAGCAAGTCGATAGACTTGCGACCGGGTCGGCGAACAAGCGAGGGTCGTAGACCCGAGTCGGAGAGCAAGCCGAAGGTTTGTGAACAAGTCGTTGGTCTTAGCCGAGCAAACCGAAGGTTTGCGAGCGGGCCGGGCCGTCCCGTTGGGGCGGCCTTAGCGGAGCAATGTTTCTGAAAGAAACTTGCGACCGGGTTGGCCAGATTTTATTTTTTCGTGAGAAAAGAAATTTCTATTTCCCATCCGCTCATCACAAAAAACCCACAGAAAAACAACCGAAACACAGAAAAAAGAAGAGCCCAAAGGGCGGGATTGTATTGTTTGCTTCGCTTTCAATCTACTATTTCCACTCGAAAACAACCTCTTTCACTCCACCATTACCCACTTTCTTTCACGCTCGAGCAGCCAAAACCATCCTCAAATAAAAAACAAGTCCGATCCTGCCGTATTTTTCTCAAAAGTTCCCTCATGTGTCTATGTGTGTATCTAAGTATACATGTGAAAAAAACGATACCCCTCCCACGGACTACGTCCGTAAGTAAGTAACTACGGGAAGAGGAAAAGCTCTCATCAATCACTTTATTATTATATATATAGTATGTACTTTGTTGTACGAGAGAGAGAGAGAGAGAGAGAGAGAGAAGAAAATACAAAAAGAAAAAAACGTTTATGTATACGTGTATCTACATGCGTCTTTCCTTACGTCCGGACGTAGTCTGGAGGGGGTATATCGTTTTTTTGACATGTATACTTAGATACACACGTAGATATACACATAAAAAACGGATTCGGTCAGGTCAATGCCAGTTTTTTTATCCGTTCGCAAACCTTTGGTTTGTTCTCCACCTCACCTCGCTCGCTTGTTCGCAAGGCAAATCTTGATCGCCAATCTTTGGTTGGCTCCGCTAAGGCCGACCTTTGGTCGGTCCGCCTCGACTGAGGCCGCCCCTACGGGACAGCCCGTTCGCAAATCAAAGATTTGCTCGACCAAGATTGTCTGCTTCGCATCCGACTTGTTTTGTTAAGTTCATATTCTTTGAAAGGGATATATACTACAAATGACTGAGATTGTATTCATCACCGACATTCACGGGAAATTCGATATCGTCTATGAGATCTTCAATAGGGAAAATCCCGACTATGTAATAATTGGCGGGGATATCACCGACCTTGGCGAATCGCTGGACGGTGTGATTCCGTTCATGGAAGATATTCCAGCCCCGACATTCGTGATCCCCGGAAACTGCGATAGTCGGGATATTCTTACCGTGCTCGAGGCCTCAGACGCAATACCGATCCACCGAAAAAGCATCGACCTTGGAAGGCTGACCATCTCAGGGATCGGCGGATCGAATACCACGCCGTTTTCCACACCGTTTGAACACACCGATGAGGAGCTCGAGGCGATCACGAAGGAGGTCGTTGCAAAAACCGGACAGAACCGATGGAATATTCTGGTCACCCACGCACCACCCTACGGCGCTCTGGATGAGGTCGCAGAAAATGTTCACGTCGGAGCACATCCTATCGCAAAAATCATAAAAGAGTTCGATATCATCTGCTGTGGGCATATCCATGAACAAAAAGGCATCGTTGAGCTGAACAATCGGGTATGCGTAAATCCCGGCCCGGCCTATGCCGGAAACTACGCGGTCATAACCCTTGACGAGGATGAGGACGACCCAATCATCGTACTGAAAAATACCAGCGACCCCGAGATCGTCGTGGAAGAATGATCTCTCATCTTTTTTAAATCATCTCAGCCTGAGAAAATTATTTTTTTCTGGAGTTCAGCAGGATCTCCAAATAAGACTCGGTTAGCCGTTCTCCTTTGATACCTGCCATCTCTGCAGTTCTATTGATCGCATTGATCGCCTCATCCTCGGAAAGATCAAATGATGCTTCGATCTCCGAAAAGGTCCCGATACCCGGAAGAGTATCCAAGGTCACGATCGTATCCTGACATTGGAATATCTCCCGGTGTTTAACGACCTCGGAGGTCAGATGAAACCCGAGCCGCTCAAGGATCAAACAGTACTCCTCGGCCGATGAGATGTCGACAATAAGCTCCTCTCTTGATTTAAATCCTTCACGACCAACCTTTGGTCCCTTATAGGTCACGTTTGGCGGCATAGCCTTGCCGCATATCTGTTTTGTCAGATACCGGATTCGAAGCGCCTCATCGGTCACACCAAAATCCCGATGAGGAGCATTATAATACAGATCATGCTCTTCCTGATCAGCGATAAGTTTTGCTCCGTTCTTCAGGAGCTTCACTCTGATCTCGTCAAGAGAGGGTACCTTGACTTTTATTTCTATTTCAAGAGCCATTGAACTAGTATTTTCACGAGGAAAAGGCATAAGCATTTGCTTATTGATCCAGCGGGAACTTATTATACGATAAAGTCCAGATAATCGTTACATGAAAAAGCTGATAGTCTTACTTGGACTCCTCGCGATTCTGTTTGTTGCCTCTGCAGGATGTATAACTGCGGACGTACCGGCGGCAGACAACAATACGGGTGACCCGATCGTCGGGACCTGGCAGAGCACACAGTCCTACACCGTGAACGATCAGGTGGTCTATATCATTTATGAAATAAAAGCAGACAACACCGGATATGCCATAACAGCTGCTCCTGGAGCCACCGACGGAAAGAAGATCGACATCTTCTGGGGCAATGACAAAGGAAAGTATATCATTGCATACTCAACAAATCCGAACACCGTCTATCCTCACACATTATCTGCTGATGGAAAGATCCTCAAAGACCAGTACGGGGATACGTACACCAAAATCTGATCTTTTTTTATTTAGGACTTACGCGGTGTGAGAGAATCACTCCAAATTCTTTAACGTTGTATACGGACACAAGAAAAAAACTAACCGCTTATTCGCGGTTCTTTTCCTCATCCATCCACACCCAATTACCTCCCTCCCAAATTAGATCCACATCAACATATCATAAGTCCTATTTATTTTCTCTTCCTGCTGACATTCCCCAACTCTCATAAGGAATGAAGGCACATATAGTAAGGAATTCGTATGGCTATCGAAAATGGTACATATATTAAACTCAGCTACACCGGATCTGTGAACGGTGTTCCCTTCGATACTACCGATGCTGAAGTTGCAAAGACCGCAGAAATGTATCGTGAGAACGCAATGTATGGCGCTGCTACCGTAAAAGTCGGGGCAGGTCACGTTCTCCCGGGCGTTGATGAGGATCTTGCCGGCAAGGAAGTTGGAAAAGAATACACACTTGTCATTCCTGCCGCAAAGGCATTTGGCGAGCACAAACCCGAAGAGATGAAAGCATTCGACAAGAAGGCATTCGAAAAGAAGCCTGAAATGTACGAGCGTGTTAAGATCGAAGGCCGCGACGGTGTTGTTATAAACAAAGTCGGTAGCAGATACATCGTTGATTTCAACCACCCACTTGCAGGCCAGGATATCTCCTACGTCTACACCATCGAAAGTGTTATCGAAGACGGTACTGAGAAGCTTACCGGAATGCTAAAACTCCTTACCGGTCGCGACATGAAGGTCAGTGCAGAGGATAAGACCTGTGTTACTATCGAGATACCCGCAATGATGTCCATGTACAACCAGAACTGGCTTATGACCCAGTATATGGTTTCCCAGGAAGCATTTGCGATCTTTGCAGACATCGAGAACGTCAAGTTCATCGAGTCCTTCCCACGCCCGACCATCAAGACCGAGTCTGCTGAAGAGCAGGCTGCAGAATAATCCATACTCTTTTTTTCTGACGAGGTCGTCATGAGTCGACATCCTGCACGTCTCTGGAAAGTTTCCGGCGATAAAATAGCATGCGGCGTCTGTGCAAAAAGATGCATGATTGCGAAAGGTGAGAGAGGTTTCTGTGGTGTTCGGACAAATACCGACGGGATTTTGTATGCAGACTCGTATGGTCTGCTTACGGCAGCAAATCTCGATCCTATCGAAAAGAAACCACTTTATCAGTTTCTTCCCGGCACGACCACATTTTCAATAAGCGGCTTCGGATGTAATTTTACCTGCAAACATTGCCAGAACTACACACTTTCCCAGACAACGAAGATATCTGCGGAGTATGTTTCTCCGGAGATGGTCGTTTTGGAGGCGGTAAGGCTTGGGGCACAAAGTATCTCGTTTACGTATAACGAACCGACGATCTCGTTTGAGTATGTGTATGATACCGCAAAACTGGCAAAGGAGCACGGTCTTACCTCGGTGTTCGTGACCAACGGATACATTTCAGAGGAGGCTCTGCGTGAACTTGCCCCGTATCTTGGCGCAATCAGGATCGATCTGAAGGCGTTCACGGATGAGTTTTATAAAAATGTCTGCGGAGCGAGACTGAAACCGGTGCTTGATACGATCCTTCTTTCAAAGGAGCTCGGTCTTCATGTCGAGCTGATCACCTTGGTGATCCCCGGATATAATGACAGTGTTGAAGAAATAGACGCAATGCTCGACTGGGTCATGGAACATCTCGGACCAACGGTCCCGCATCATTTCACGGCGTTCATGCCGATGTACCAGATGCAGGATGTTCCAAGAACGCCGTTCTCCACGCTTGATCGAATCTTTCATCAGGCAAAGGAGCACGGACTGTATTATCCGTATGTGGGCAATATGCCGCACCCAGAGGGGTCGAAGACGTTTTGCCCGGAGTGCGGGGAGCTTTTGATCGATAGAGGCGGGGGTTCCCCACGTATTTTTGGGGTTAAGGACGGGGTTTGCAAAAAGTGCGGAAGGAAGATCGAGGGAGTTTACTCGCTCGGGTCTATTTAGTTCAACTCTGTTTTTAAAAAAGAATTTTTGATTGAGATTATAACTCCGGATAGGTCAGTCCCGTGACATCAAACTCAGTTCCAAAGCGATTATTAAACTCGGTCAAAACTCCTTCGACGCTCATATCCAGAAACACTCCCGGATGGATCATTTTTGTTAAAGCAACCGCGGCGGCACAGGATCTAGGCCCATAGGTCAGATCGTTTCTAAGAAGCCAGACCTTATCATTTTTCACCGCATCGATCGTATTGAACCCGACCCGTGTAACAATTTCATCGTAGCTACCCTGTGGGTCGTTCATGTTGTTCACGAGTTTGATGATAACGCCCGGGCTCGATGAGACCACCCATTCGTCAGAGATCTTTCGTGCAGCCGGATCGTTCATGATATTTTGTCCGCCGGCAATTTTTATCAGCTGCCCCATTCCCGTATCCGTTCCCTGGACCCAGTATGCCGTGTAGCTTTCAGCGTAGACCGTATGAGTACTAGATATCGGGGCGACGCGGGA
>DALTVX010000001.1 GCA_029987395.1 Methanocorpusculum sp.
ATGATTTGCAAAGAATTAATGATACTGATGAGCAATATAATAGTTAATCGGACAGATGATGAAAGTTACCCCCGCTGAGCCGCAAGGTTATGATGATGCGTGGTTCTGATGTCCTATCACTTTTCTTCTAATTGGACGTACGCGGTGTCGCATTCAAAATAATTAAAAGATTTTTAGCTTCTATTTCATCTTTTAGATTGATCTCTTTTCTCCCTGCACGTATTTTCATCAATCGATTTAATCACCTCAGGAAGATATGTAGTACCTTGTATGAAAAAAATAGTCATAGTTTTGACACTTTTGTTTTTTTGTGTAGTCATGTGCAGTTCTGCAGGATGTACTACAATAGCAAACGTATTTGATCCAGTTGTTGGTAGTTGGGAAGGTCCAGGCGGATTAGTCTATTTGAATCTAAATATGGATGGTACGGGAACAATGACTGCCGCATTAGGAGGTAGTTCATCAATTACATGGAGTAGCTTAGGAAATGGAGAATATGATATTGGCGGATCACACTATAGCCTTAAAGGCGCCGTTCTTCACGGCCCACTGGTATCGTATAAAAAAGTGTAAAATACCAACATATTTTTTTAACAGGACTTGAACGGTCTTCTTTTTTAAAATAATTAGAAGACTATGAGCTCCTTGTTCATCTCTTTTGTTTTCAGATAGACTGCTTTTTTTTGGACTTGCTTTCACTCCGAAATATTATGTCAAATTTCGATGATGTCTCCCGACTTTACGAATATTTCTCCAAAAAAAATCGGGCACGTAAAAATTATCTATAATCGAGTTAATACCCTCAGAAAATTATGTAATACTATATATGAAAAAAATAGCCATTACCTTAGTGCTTTTATTTTTATGTGTGATCCTGTTCAGTTCTGCAGGATGCACCACAGTAGCAAACACTTTTGATCCAGTTTTAGGCAACTGGGAAAGTTCACTCGCAATGTCCTATTTCGATTTAACAAGCAATGGCAAGGGAACGAAAACTGAACTTGGAATAACCTCTGCAATTGTATGGAATAAAGTAGGAGACGGAGCTTACAATATTGATGGGGCAAGATACACCCTTAACGGCAATATCCTTCAGGGCGAATTTACTACGTATCACAAATTATAAATTATCAACACACTTTTTTTAGATAGAATGTTGCATGTCAATAAATCCGGCGAATGCTAGACCTTTTTAAAAAAAAAATAGAACTTCAATATGATTATTGGGAAGAGGGGTCTTCCGATGCTTCCTCGTCCAAAGCTTTCTGTTCTGCAATGCGTTCGAGGATCCACTGCTGATCGATCGCTGCACATTCAATTATCGGCACGTCCCAGATCGGCTCTCCGGTAAGAAGACATGATTGATACAAAGCATACGGCATATCCAGCGTACCAAGGAAAACCTCTTCGCGGAATGCTGCAAACACCAAGACCTCCTCGCCGTCGACCACGTCGCGCTTTGAGAATTTCAGTTCGTCAGGGATCATGTCAGGCTCATCATCCTGCATCTTTGCAAGTGTCAGGACCTTGAACAGCTCGATCACACGGTCATCCAGTCCGGCTTCGAAGATGAAGACCTTCTCCTTAAGAGCGTTCACATCTGCTACAAGCCGCATGGGTCTCTCACGATAGATCACCTGATCGGCAATATCTCCCTCGACACCCACCTCGCGATCCTCACACTCGGGTTCAAGATAGATCAGGAAACCGCCGTTTGTTTCTTTATCCTCATACACAAACGGATACCCTGCGTAGCCACAAAAGCCGCACTGATCACAGGTGAACATAAAAAGATCACCAGAAAGGACCTTCTCCCGCATCTCCGGGTCGGTCGTCACATTCACCGCAGGGCAGATCGTGATCGTCTGCTCATGATCGCACTCTGGGCAGACGATGATATCTTCATCGGTGATCATGTACTGACCCACTCTTTGTCGACAACAGAGTATCCGGTCACCGGGCGTTCCCAGATCCCGTGCATGAGCATTTTTACCTTCTCATATGTTTCGAATGGGACCTTGATAGGGTCAAGATATTCTGTTCCAAGACGCGGCACAAAGATCAGTGATCTGCCTTCACAACCGAATCTGTCCTCTGCATAATAGAGAGTTTCCGGAATGATCTTCTCTTTTTTGGCCTCCATTTCACGGAGGATAGAGTCCTTAACGAGTTCAATGATCCGATCATCGAGTTTGTCACGGAAGATGAAGATCTTCTCACGCATCTCATCCTGCGTGTGAACAAGTCTCATTCTGATCTCGGGAACAAGGTGTGCCGGGAGAACATTTGGAAGATCGGTGTGCCGACTGTCGGAATCCGGATCGAAGAAAAGTGAAAAATTTTCATTCAGATCGTGATAGAGAAATGGATACTCAACAGCGCCAGAAAATCCGCAGTGGTCGCAGATGAGTGTGGTGAGTGATCCTTCGAGAAACTTTTCACGCAGTTCAGGGTTCGATGCATTGATACTTCTATAGAGAGAAAACTCTTGTTTTGACCCGCACTTTGGGCAGGTGATGATTTTTACTTCTGATTTCATTACTCTTTCCTCCCACTTGGTCCACGGTGATAGTGGGCAAACTCACCCGATGTGATCAGATCTCCGGTGAAGACCGGTCCATCGCGGCAGACTCTTTTTCCATGATCATCCATACAGCATGATCCGCATAAGCCAACAGCACATTTCATGTACCTGTGCATAGAAAATTGACCTCTCGCTTCAAGGCCTTTTGCAACCAGACGATCCAGGATCCCTTTCATCATCATTTCCGGCCCGCAGACGCAGATCGTGTCATAGGATGCAACATCCATCTGATCAAGAATGCCGGTAACAAACCCATGGAACCCGAAGGTCCCGTCGTCTGTGGCGATTTTGAGGTCGCTGACTTTTGCGAGATCTTCAGCAAAGACGAGCTCCTCACGGGTCCTTGCCCCAAGAATAAAGGTGTCGACCTCACCGCTTGCAGCAAGGGTAAAGAGCGGCGTCACGCCGATCCCACCTGCGATGGCAAGTACCTTTCCCTTCGGTGAAAAACCATTGCCAAATGGCCCTCGGATACCGATCTTATCTCCTTTTTTCAGTGAGAACAGAGAATTTGTGGCGTCACCAACCTTCATAACGGTGATGGAATTTGCCGCGGAAAACGCCATCGGGATCTCGTCAACGCCCGGTACCCAGACCATACAGAACTGACCAGGTCTAAAATCAAAGAGGGTATCAAACACGAATGTTTTCACCGTAGGTGTTTCATCGACCACGGTCGTTATGGTAACAATATTCGGCATCTCAGACATGAGCACACCCCACGATCTCTCCAGCCGGTATCCCATCTGGAGAATAAAGTTCGGCTGCAATTTCAGAAAATATATTGACCGAGTCGTAGACCCCGCTGCCGATCTCGACTGCCGATGCACCCGCCATCATCATCTCCAGAACATTGTCCGCGGTCGTTATGCCGCCGCAACCAATGATCGGGATATCAACGGCATCATAGAGGTCATAGACCGAGCGGACCGCGATCGGGAAGATCGCTTTGCCGGAGAGTCCGCCAAAGGTGTTTCCAAGAACCGGGCGGCGAAGACCTGTTGAGATCCTCATCGCCTTCACGGTATTTATGGCAACTAATGCATCCGCGCCTCCTTCTTCGGCAGCTTTTCCTATTGGTTTGATATCGGTCACATTGGGGGTGAGTTTGACCCAGACGGGTTTATTGAATGATTTCACGATCTCGGTGCATTTCCTCACCGTTTTTGGATCGACCCCGATCGCGGCGCCGTATCCTTCGGCGTGAGGGCAGGAAAGGTTCAGTTCGAACGCGAGGGCGTCCGGGAACCAGGATGCAACGGTCCCAAACTCCTCTGGAGTTCCGCCAAAGATGCTGACAACGACCGGTTCACCCTTGAGAGGAGCGATCTCGTCAACAAAATCTTTGGATGGGTTTGGAAGTCCCATGGCATTGATGAATCCACAGTCGACCGGGATAAGTGCAGGTCCGTGATGACCGGGAATTGCCACCGGGCCAATGGATTTGGTGACGACGCCTCCAGCACCTAGTGCAAGCATTCGTTTCAATGATGCGCCGGTCGTCCCAAGGATCCCTGCCGCAAGCAGCATATGATTTTTGAGAGAGACGCCAGCGATCTTCTCTTTTGGCAACTGTATCTGGATCATTGTATTTCTTATAGGTACTATTCGCGGTTTTGGGTTATGTAATTCTCTATCATTCTCGAGCAACCATGCCATGTACTGAAAAAGACGCTCAACCATTTTAACTCCTCCGAGCCAAATAAGTACACAGGTTTAGAGTTCACATGGCAAAAGATCAGATACGGAACGGACGACTGGAGGGGGAACGGTCTGCTTTGATCGAGCAGTATCTATC
>DALTVX010000090.1 GCA_029987395.1 Methanocorpusculum sp.
CGGCACAAGACCTGCAACATCGATGAGTTCGACCGCGATAAACCGGTTTCCGTCGACACATTCGGTGCATCCTTGGATGCCAAGCTCCTTGCACGGACACTTGGACCGGACATAGGCAACTCCTTTGTTTGGGTTCACCGTAGTGAACGGATAGTTTGCGATATCAACATTTGCAAGCGTCAACGACTTAAAAAAGGTTGATTTGCCGCAATTTGGTTTTCCAGCCAGTGCAATTTGTAACATTATGTATCCTTCCTAGTATGAGGAGTATCTCTGGACTATAAATTAGGGCGACGGGCTCTTATGCCTTTGGTATCAGTAATGAAAGGCGAAATCTCCGCCCTCTTTGACGGCTTTGGCATACCAATACACATTGGTCTCGATACTCTTTGTATCGATCGAAGCATGCAGCCGTTTCATGAACTCCTCTTTCGTCTCTTCAGAGAGAAGACACCGGGTCACCACCTCGTATGCCCCTTCCAGAAGACCTTCGGCCGCCATTTTGACAACGACCCGATCCACCATAGAAATACCCGCTGGCTCCACAAGATCCAGAACACAGCCGCCCCGACCACCGGTCACCGAAACGATCTCGCCATACAATGCGCCACGGGAAAGATCCAGACCCGCCCCTACACAGGCAACCGCAAAGCTCGCATACAAAACCGCATACCCGTGAGAAAGCATCACATTGATCGGATCCGTAAATGGAGGCTGGACCCGCCGTCGGTATCCAAGCGTGTTTGGAACCGCTCGGGAAAGGATCTCATAGTACATCGTCTTCGTAAGAGAGAACGCTCGCCCGATCTCAGGGAGCGTGATCAAAAAGTCCAGCTCATCTCGTGCTTTAGCGAGGATGTCCAGCTCTCCTTTAAAGTACAACCCGCCAGGGGTCATCTCGGCGAGTTCGTTTAGATACCGGAGCCGCTCGTCCAAGGAGCAGCGGATCGAGGTCATCGCAAACTTATGCACCGGGATATCACGTTGTGCCGCAGAAAGGGAGGGACCACCCCGACCATACAAACCGCCGACCGGTTTGCCGTGCGCAGTAAAAAAGGATACCGCGATATTACGATCCGCCAGACGTTCCAGCACCGAGGTGTGCAAAGAGTGCCCGCCCGCGATCAGAAGATGACGCATATCGTCCAGCGGATACCGGGTCATTGTCCCTTTTTGCCGAACGATCAACGAGTCACGTGTCGATTTGATCTCGGCGCCGTATCCCCATACCGTGACCCAGGGGATCATGAAAACAGCTCATCCTCCGATTTATCGCCGGTGAGCTGCACGCGGCATTTTCCGCAGAAGTATTTGCGTTTCCTATCCAGTTCGTCCAGGTTTCGCGGACAATACATGATACATCCGGGATTATCACAGTGCCCAAGCCCGAACAGGTGCCCGATCTCGTGAGCGCCTTCCTTGACGATCCGGTCGATCAGCGCGGAGTCGTCCTCATGTTTACCGTAAAATTCGTTTCTGAGCCGAACAGGTGAGACGATCCCGACCCCAAGCTTTGGGTAAGCAAGACCAAACACGAAGTCTGCGAGGGGTTCGTAGAGATCGCCGGGCGTCACCAGAAGAACCTTCTCGTAAATATGATTGAATTTATTATAGTATTCCAGCTCCATATCGGCTGGTTTGAACAATTGGGGTGTTCTTCTCCGAAACATATCCAACTTTTGCAGAACTTTCACGGCATCGTATTGATTACGAAGAGTGTCGAAACCCTCAAGCGGGAATATCCCGTTGTCGATCCGCGAGACCGAAATCTCAAGGACCGCGGACAACTCCTCGGAAACCGGACGCGAAAGACCCACAGGAACACGACTGTCCCAGAAAAGATGTACCCCCATACTCGTAGTTATTTCTTTGTTCAAAGTCATAAAGATACCTAGTTATATGAGAAACGGCATCGAGACAATGATCGGACGGTACATAGCAGAAAACTATCGTTCGGCCGTGGAGGTGGGCTTTGGCGGCAAAACCGTGGCGGCAGAGATCGTCCGGGAAGCAGGCATTCCTATTCTTTGCACGGATGTGCATGCATATCCAAACTGCGGTGTTCCGTCTGTGGTCGATGACTGTGTTGAGCCGACCATTTCACTCTATCAAGCCGAAGTCATCTACGCGATCCGCCCCGGTACTGAGATAGTGCCATCTATGATAGAACTTGCAAAAAGAGTTGGAGCTGATCTGATCGTGTATCATCTGGGCTTTGAGATCTACGAAAACGGTGGGGAACGGATCGTCACCGAAGGAGTGATGCTCCATAGATATGTGCATGCTCACCAAACATGAGCATATCCGCGTTTTTCTACTATTTTCCCGTCACACCAGACGCCTTGTTCTGAAACGACATACCCAATAACGGAATATTTCGTATCAAGGGCCGATAAACGTGCCTGCGGTATACAGAACAATAGACCGAAATCCCCGCCGCCATACAAATAATACTCCAGAGCTGAGCCAAAACGCAGATCAGGAAGCGTAAACTTCGTAGAGTCAAGAACAAAACCGACGTTGGACGCTTCTGCCATATCATACAACGAGATAGCGAGCCCGTCGGAGACATCCATCATAGATGATGCGCCAGATCGTGCGATCTTTTGTCCTGCTTCGACCTCGGGCGTCGGGGTCAGGAGATACTTCCGGTATCGTTCGTCCCCTTCGAGTGCTGCCATAGCACGTCCGGGAATCCCGGTGATGCAGACTAAATCACCTGGCGATGCGCCGGATCGCCTGCAGTAAAACTCCTTTTCGACGATCCCAAATCCTGTGGTGACGACGGTAAGTTCTATGTGACTATCGATATCACCGCCGGAAACCTTTGTCCCGAAGGTTTTTGCACAGGAAACGGCCCCTTCCATGAACGGGATGAGGCGGCACGGATCATCAAGACCAATTGCCACCAGGATCTGGATCGGTTGTGCGCCGCAGCTTGCGATGTCGGATAGTGTGACCGCGGTGCTCATCCAGCCTTTTTCGAATTCGGTCATGCCCTCTGGAAAATCGGTGGTTTCATGCAGCATGTCTGTGCTGGATACAAGGATCTTCCCGTCCGGTAGTTCGAATGCGGCACAGTCGTCCGCCGTTTCCTCTTCCCCGATCAGATGACGAATGGATCCAAGAAGGGACCGGTCATCCATTATTTCTTCAGCTCCTTTTTGCGCTCTTCACGATATTCGGAGAGCACGCCAAACAGGATCCTTGCCGCAGATCCGGGCTCGGGTTTTTGTTGGGAAGCGGGTTTTTTGGCCGGCTTTTCCTTTTTTGGCGTTGGTTTTACTACCGGCACAGGTTTTGGGGCAGGCTCGGGAGCCGGCTTTGCAACCGGTTTTGGTGCGGGTTGAGGGGCAGGCTTTGCAACCGGTTTTGGTGCGGGTTGAGGGGCAGGCTTTGCAACCGGTTTTGGTACAGGTTGAGGGGCCGGCTTTACAACCGGTTTAGGTGCGGGTTGAGGGGCCGGCTTTACAACCGGTTTAAGTGCAGGTTGAGGAGCCGGCTTTACAACCGGTTTAGGTGCAGGCTGGGAAGCGGGCTTTGAAACCGGCTTTTCTACCGGTGCTTCTATTGGCTCAGGGACCTCGACAACGGGCACCGGTTTTGGCCTAAACATCGGCTGCGATTTTTGCGGCGGGGCAGGCTTCTCTCGTTCAACCGGTAACTCCGGTTCCGGATCGGTCTCCTTCGCTGCTTTCGTCTCCCCAAACTTCTTCTCGTTTTCGTAAACCAGCTGCGTCGTATTCCAGGAGGCAAGCGCCGTTTCCAGAGCGGCGCTGTCCACCACCCCGATCTTTCCTTTCACGCGGGGCGAAAGATTCGCACCATCCAGAACAGGAATATTCACGTTTCGGAATTCCTCGATGAGATGCTCGGTGTGCGCCGACTCATAGGTCAGCCGCGGCAGGATCACTGCGCCGATCTTGATCTCAGCAAACTCCCGGATCAGCGATCTATTCCAGCCGTCGATTTTAAGAACATACAAAATATCCTCCTCGATGACCCCCATCTCAAAGTCCAGATCCTTGACCTGCTCCTTGGTAAGCTCGGGAAGAACCTTTAGAGCAGTGCTCCCGTCCCCGGCCTGCAGCGAGATAAAATGCTTCATCCGCTCCAGACGGTCCATAAGCGCCTTGCTTTTTTTCTCCTCTTTTTCCAGAGCCTTCTTTGTCGAAAGAAGTTCCGCGTCCCGGGAGGGTTTTTCTTCAGATGGGCGGATCTCGGTCGAACGCTCTCCTCTTTCGAAAACAAGCCGTTTCTGGAGAGCGGCAATCGCCCGATCCTTCACATCCACCTCCTCAGATAAACTGCCAGCTAGTTTACGTAGCTTTGATACATCCTCCTCGAGTCTTGAGATACGTTCGTCCTTTTCATCAAGGATGATCTCCTCAGGAACGTACTTTGGTTCGGCAAGGAGCCCTTCGATATCCTGAATGCCTTCCAGGACCTGTTCGAGGGAGAGACCGCGTATGACCCCTGTTCGAACCGTTTCGACATCGATCCCGGGAGGGATCTTTTTTTGGATCGACTCGAACTTGTTGGCATAACTCCGATACGCAGATACCGCGGCCGAAAGTGCGGTTCGTTCGTGATCGTTGGTAAAATCATACCCTTCAGCAAGTTCAGCCTTTTCCCGGAGCAGCATGTCCTTTGCCGGGGTATGGGCGACCGCCAAAAAAGCACGCCTGACTTTTTCCACACCAAACGGCATCTCGGCTTTGTCGGATGCGATCATGACCGGTCTGCCGATCGCGGAGAGGGCGGAGATGATCTCGGACGGACCAAACGACCGTGAGCTGGAGAGGTGAACAAGATCGCCGTCAAGATTAAGTGCGGCGATACCGACGGTCGTTCCCGAAGCGATACCAACGATCAGGTATGCCGGCTTTTTTGAGAGTGGAACAAATGCGGGACGATCCTTTCTCGTTCCGGTGACCCGAATGAGAACCCCGGATGATCTGCGGGAGGAGACAGGGACCTCATGACGCGGGGCGGAGATGGTGAACAGGACCTTTCGTGCTCCTCGGGAGGATCTCTTCAGGGAGGAGTCGAACATCATGCCATTTGCGAGCAGGTCAGCCTCCACCTCGCGGGAATAGGACATGAAGGATCCGTGAATACGGCGGATATATCTGTTCTGGTGTGTGCGGATGCGTGCCCTTGCCGGAGAAACGGTAATGATGGTGGGTGTTTTGAAGGTGATCACCTCAGAACCGCCGCCAAATGCCGCGATCAAGGCCGCGGTCTTGGCTTTTTCCATGAGGTTCCCCGAATCGAAACGGAGGTTGTACCGCTCGGCTATTTTTGGAAGGGGAGCGGGGTTTGGTTCGGTGCCAACGATCTGGACGAGGTGTGTTTCAAAGGGCAGAGCATCTGCCAGGGAAAAAAGTGATCCGGTGTCGGAGGCGATGTCTTTTAGCGTTCCGGCGGCGACGATATAGGGCTTTTCGATATCGACGAGGCGGAGAAGCCGCCGCAGGGTAATATATCGTTCTTCGGATTCGATACGGTTGTCAACGACCCGGACGATGCCGTAGAGCCCGCCGGGTGAACCGGGTGAGTCTGGTTTGATTTTGTCGATACCAAATACAAGAGGGCTCATGGGGCGGTCACGAAAGAAATGGCCTCTTCAAGGTCGTATTTTGTCTGATATTTCTTTGCAAAGTAGTTGATGACGGTCTCAAGGTCGTGCCGAAGTGTGGTGTCGGCGTTTGGGTGAGTGGGCGGGATCCACTGGGGCCAGTCGATGAGCCAGACGGTATTTCCGTCACACATGATGTTGTATTCGGAGAGGTCGCCGTGAATAAATCCGGCGATGTATGCCTTTTTGACCTCGGCAAGGATGTCGGTGTAGACGGTGTCAGGGTCTTCGAGAACACAGCGGAAGAGGTTGTTTCCGCAAATCTGGGACATGACGATGGTGTGCCGGTTGATGTCGATCGGGACCGGAACGTTGACTTTGCCATTCAATGCTTTGAGTGCTTCGTATTCCCGTTCGGCTGATCGTGCGGAGGCGAAGATCCAGGGGCAGTGTCCTTCGCCGGGCATGTATTCACGGTTGGTTTTGAGGGTCTGGAAGGAGCGTTGTCCGACTTTGTGGATCTTGAGGACGACGGTGCCAAAGCCGAGCGCCTCGAATATTTCGGA
>DALTVX010000091.1 GCA_029987395.1 Methanocorpusculum sp.
CCGCAACTTCTGTCGTGATATTGGTGATATTGGTGAGCAGGGGGTCAACCATGATTACCACAACCTCCTAGTCTTTTTCAGATACTCAATGACCGGCCCAAGTGCAAATGGTGGGATACTGTAATATCCAGCATCATCCTTCACAAGCCCCTTTTGGACAAGGAGGTATAGGACCCGCCAGATATCTATCTCCGAACCGACAACCACGGTCAGATCTTTTTCATGCAAGGATTTCATGGAGAGGATGATCGTAAGGATGAATGATTCATTGGTGTCGAGATCGATGGAATAGGGCATATCAGTGATGGCGTTCATGGAGATGGCATTATCTTTTAGGCTCAACCCCCAGAGGTGGATCGCAACGCCAGGGTTTCCCCGCGAGATCCTGTTGATTTTTTCAAAAATCAAGTCCTCGAGGGATTCCTGGATGCGTTTTTTCTTGGGGATCCGACGGGACATTACCGTAAAATTGAGTTTTATCCAGGGAACTGATACTTCGTTTTCGCTCAGCGGCAAACGGGCCTTTTTATGGACCAGTGAAAAAAACATTGAGGGCGCAACTGCCCCATCATCCAGAAACCGGATCTCCCCGGGCTTATATCGAGACAGGATCGCCTGTTTGAGAACCTGCGCATCCATCTTACTGAGAACGACAATTGTCGGGAAATATGCATCAATATTCATGACTGCCGAGAGATATTGCCAACTGAACGTATTCCATGTCGTGATAAAGAGTTTTTTTGAGGAGATCAGTGCATGCAGGAACGCATCAAGCACCTCGAACCCGCCGATCCTCCGCGTTGCAAGGAGTCGGCAGTTATCTATCAGGATAATGTCCTGAGGTAAGGCAGAAAAATCCGGGAGGGCGGAGGGGGACATCACGAACTCAAGCGCAACGTAGTGTACCCTTTCTCCGTAAAGACGCTGGATCTCATTGGCGAGGGTGGTCCGGCCGCCCATTGGTTCGGAAACAATGGCGATGTGCGCCGGCCCGCCGGCATCATACCTTTCAATGGCCTGTGAGATTTCGTCTAGCTCTTTCTCAAGCCCGATAACGAGTCTTCCGGGAATCTCCTTCTGGTGTTCTGCCATGTTTTTTCTGTCCCTGATAATAAGATATTCGGGAGACTATTAAAAGATATGCAGATACTGGTCAGTCACCTGCGGTGAGCGGGCAGAACAAACGCAAAAAATAGCAGTAAGGAGATAATTATTAGAAATAATTCTGAAAAACTCGGATAAAACAGATTCAATTTTAGAATGCGAGGGATGGGATTCGAACCCAAGAACTACTAATAGACTAGCCCCTCAAGCTAGCGCCTTTGACCTGGCTTGGCTACCCTCGCACTGTGCGACCTATACATGTGGGATAGTCTAGTAAATAAATCTACTGAATTTACATAGAGAGATGAAACGCCATTGTACAAAAAATAAGGCAAGCGTATATATGTATCCCGCAATAGACACAAAGATACAATGTGGCGGAGAATACTCGAACAATTTCAGGACTCACCCTCGCAGCAGCGTGTCGTTCGTTTTTATCTTGAAAATGGATTTGGCGTTTCTCCAGAGGGAAAAACCATAGTGAACGGCGTAGAAATTTCCGCATCCGCGCTTGCTCGCGTAATAAAAGTCGATAGAAGAGTTATAGACGCAACCCTTCGCCGCATCTCTGAGATCGATGAACTTCGATCCCTCTTTTCCCGTCTTCGCGTCACTCCTGATCTCACTGATGTTGCAAAAAATCTCGGTCTCTCGGTGATCACGATCCTCCCAAACAATGCAGGCGATAAAAACATCGTTTCTTCGGCGGTGGATGTTCTTGCATCCTACGACCTGCCGCTTCGCCAGATATTCGTCACCGACCCCTATGTGGTCGAAACGCCGCGCCTTGTAATAATAATCGATGGGGTCATCCCGGCAGAAGCCATTCAAAAACTCCGCAATCTCCCATCAGTCAAATCACTCATCCTGTAACAAAGCAGATCAATCTGGCCGCAAACTGCAAATCATAAATCCCCGGACATTTCATCACTCACATGTTTTTTGGAGAGAGAGAGAGAGAGAGAGAGAGAGAGAGAGAGAGAGGATAATTTTTTTCTCTTTGAGACAAATAAAAACGTTTTTTTTTGATAATAAAGTTGTATCCACTGTAATTTTTCACAAAAGCTCCCGTGGATTTTAATATAGATATTACATTTTTCAGACACTAAAACATACATAATAAATAGTCGTGATAATAAATACATAAATAATATAAATTTAGTAACACCAAATGTCAACAAATTAATTTTAATGATTACTGAGTGCTCTGTAACCAGTATTTAACAAACTGATTTCATTAGGCAACGTACCGCACGAAAACCAACTTAAACATATCGAGTATGAACATGAAAAAATCAGGAATATTTCTCGTATTATTATGTATAACAGCATTTTGCTGTTGTCCAGGCTGCATTGAATCAGGAAACGGACAGTCGGATGAAGGGATGATCACCATCACCGATGCTCTCGGACGAACGGTTACAATACCTGACAATCCGGAAAAAATTGCCGTAAGCGGATCAGGAGCACTGAGATATTTTGTTTATCTTGGCGTCGATCTGGATCGTGTAGTAATAGTAGATTATGGGGACTGTAATGATACAACGACCATTGGAGACTCCAGACCCTACAGACTTGCTCACCCAGAAATGTTGACGATCCCGGTGCTTGGATCAAAATGCAGTGATGTGGATGCTGAAAAGCTGATAGCCTCAGGTGCAGAAGTACTCTTCCTCTCGACATTCACGGCGAATCTGGAAAATGCCAATGAGATCCAGGAAAAAACCAACATCCCGGTAGTTATGTTCTACACTGGTGACTATGTGACCGACGCAGAAAAAATTCAGGACACATTCCATATGATCGGAACGATCTTCCACAAACAGGAGAGAACGGAGTCCCTAATAAACTACTTCGACACCATCGAAAAAGATCTTCAGTCGCGTGTACCCGATCTTACGAACGATCAGAAACCAAGCGTCTACATCGCTGGAGTCTCATTTCGAGGTGGACATGGGATAGACGGCACAAATCCCTACTACTATCCCTTTGCCGTACTTAATGCACGAAACATTGCCGGAAATGTCAAAGGTTCTGAAAGCATTGGATACGTTCAGGTAGCAAAAGAACAGATCCTTGACTGGGATCCTGATATTATCTTTATTGACCTTTCAACCCTAAATGCCGCCGGAGGCGGAGCGATCAATGAGCTGAAGAATGACCCATCATATAAAGAACTCACGGCAGTAAAAACCGGGCAGATCTACGCAGTCAATCCGCACACGTACTACGTGGTGAATTTCGAGACAACTCTTGCAAATGCGTATTACATCGGAAAGATCCTCTACCCCGAAACATTTGCAGACATCGACCCCGAAGCAAAAGCTAATGAGATATACAAATTTGTTGACGGTTCCGCTATCTACGGAAAATTAAAGGCAAATCTCCATGGGCTCTCCTATCAAAAACTGGAGATATAAACACATTTTTTTGAGGCAAAACTATGAACGATGCAAACGTTGAATGGAATGTAAATTATCACAATCAAGAATCGAAACCTAGATTTAAATCAAGCGCTCAGCATTTTGAAGAAAAAGAAAATGCGGAGAACATGGTCAAGAGGCTGATCGAACAACCCAGCTCACATATCGAGGATCAAATCCGATCTCTGGGATTATCTCCGGAAAGTACAGTGTTGGACATTGGTGCAGGGCCGGGAACACTTGCGGTACCTCTTACAAAAGAAGGCCATATCGTCACTGTTGTAGAACCCTCCAATGCCATGAAAAATGTAATGGAGATATTCAAGCAACATCACGGAGTCACTAAAGACATCCCTTGTATTGATAAACTCTGGCAAAACGTAGACCCTAGTGAAATCGGCACATATGACTATGTCATCTCTTCGTTTGCTCTGGGAGTCCCTGATCTGAAAAAAGCACTCATGAAAATGAATACTGTTGCAAAAAAAGAGGTTCATATCTTTTGGTTCCTGAACCCCCAGTCATGGGGTCGTATCAAGAAAGATCTCTATGAGTTACTGTATCAGGAAGACTATCCCAACTGGATGTCCTATGCAAACGTCGTGTGGCAAGCACTATATCAGGAAAACATTTATGCCAACCTCACCGTCCACTCAAGGACAGAAGGAGACAGATATAAAAACATAGAAGATGCGGTTTCGATCTATGCCCGACAATTTTCAGTAACCGATGAAAACCAGAAAGAAATCATAGAGAACTATCTCACAAAACACCTGACATTACAAAATGACGGATACTACGCTCAGCCCAATAATGGGCAGTATGCCCATATCTGGTGGAAGAAACAGTAACCCGACCCGCCCCAAACGAACAGATTAATTACGTTATATAACCTATACTTAGGGATATGGTATCCAGCATTGTTCTTCCGATAAAAAAAGTCAACTCACTCGTTGACTCAAAAATTTCAGTGGAAATAAAAGATGAGGGATGTAAATTCGAGGGAAAACTTGTCGCAATGGACGAGTATCTCAAC
>DALTVX010000092.1 GCA_029987395.1 Methanocorpusculum sp.
CAAAAGATATCAGCATCGAGATCGTTCTCGAGAACTAAACGGGATCTTTTCCGTTTATTTTTATTTTTTTACTGTTTTATTCAGGAGATCCTTTCTTCGATCTATTCTCTTCTCGCATACATGAATAGAAAAATTTTGCACAATTTTGCACTGATCTCACTCACGGAGGTGGCGTTTTTCCCCACTTCCCGGGGCACTATCGCACCGCGCGGTTTGGGGTTTATATCATTGTCCGTCGTACTTTTTCTGTGTGAATATCATGACATCGTTCCTCACCTATGACCAGTACCAAAAAGATTCAGCAGCTAGGATCCGTGCAGAACTGACTGAACTCTGCGACCCAGAGTATATTACCGATATCCCCGATGTTGTGCCGCAGCAATACATGGATATGCTCCCCTACCATGGTTCATCGGGCATCCCATATTCTATCATCGATATGGACACCGATACCTTCCTGGATGAAGTGGCCCTGCCTCACGGCTTGTCTGTCCGTTTGAGATCGCCTATCCAAAAACCGATACCTCTTCCTATTTTTCAGAATCTCTTTGGGCACTTACGCATGATCACATGATCTGCCATTCCTTTGAGATGACCGATTGCCCAGATAGAAAATCTCTGTGGGAGAAGATCAAAGATTTTCTCGCAAAAGTTGAAACCAAAGAGGTTTTTGCAGATATCAAATATCTCCTTGCTCCGGATGCCGGGTCCTGGATCGAGCCTGATACAGATGCCTTCTATCCTCTTCCTCATGGATATTATCTGTCGAAAACCGCTACCCTTGACAAAGGGGAACGCCTCGAGGGCTTCAAACTTTTCGAGGCTCACGAATGGTCTCTCCACCACAACGGGCATGAGGTCGGCAGATGGGTGAAAGGACGCGACGCAGACCCGGAAGAGATCTTTGCAGGTGCAGAGGATTACCTCACCCCTGAACTCTTTTCAGCGTGCGGCATTGCCTTTTATCTCACCCAGCCTTCGACAAAAGAGCATGCCGCCGCGGTGTATGCGGAGCAGATATGGAACCAAGGAGAAATGTTTGCGTTTCTTACGAAGATCTGCGGCAAGATCCATGTTGGCGATACCCAGATCATAAAAGCCCTGTTTCTTTCTTATGCGGCGACACGTGTTGAGAATTCTGAAGGCATCCATATCAGCATTTCCGGTAGGACCGGGACCGGAAAAAAGCCATGCTGCCGTTGTTGCGTCCTCATGCCTTCCTGTATCTGCGGTGATCAATGCTCATCTTTCGGACAAGTCTCTGTATTATCATATGACGAAGGATCGTTCGGTCCTTATTCTGGATGATCAGGATATGTCGCCGGATTTCCAGGAGCTTTTCAAGACGGCGACGTCAGACTGGGATCATCCGGGAGAGTACAAGACGGTTGCAAGAAATACTGCTCTTACCCTTTCTTTACCTAAACGCTGTGTGTTTTGGGTCTGCAAGGTCGATCTGAATGGTGACGAGCAGGTCTTGGACCGCCAGTTGCTTTTCTGGACCGATGAATCGGATGAACAGAGAAAGAGCGTGCATGCGGCGATCATGCGGTGGGCTCAGAACCCTCAGATAAAAGAAAGGGAGGATAACAATTTTGCGATCGCCCGGGCACTATGGGGTCTGGTGGAACCAAATATCGTCTCTGTTCCCTTTGCCGACCGTGTGCGGTGTGATACTTTGATGGATTCACGGAACATGAAGCTGATGTTTTCGCTTGTGCAGGCGCACGCTCTTTTGCATGCTCCTGTCAGGCGGCGGATGTTCGGAAATGAACTCCAGGCATCTGAGGAGGATTTTTATGCGATGATGGACATCCTGGAGCCGCTGTTTTCGAATCAGAAGGGCAGCCAACATGATAAGTTGTCCAAGTCGGGAGCGAAGATCATGTCCTGGCTTTGTGAGCAAAGCTCAGGTCTGATAGCGTTTGAGACCATCCGGACCGCGACCGGACTTTCTCACAGTCAGTTGTCCCGTGCCTTATACGGAGCAAATGAGAAGGGGTCCGATGGTCTGCTGGCTTTAACGGCAGCCATCGGGGTGGAACGACTTTCAGAGACGCGGTCGGATGATTTGGATCCTGAGGTGCGAAGACCGGAGAACAAGAAGGCGGTGAGGTGGAATAAAGAGCTGTATCTCAAAGGTGGGTTGGCAAAGCAGGGGTTCTGGCTTGCCGAAAATACCTATGGTTGCTAAATGGTTTGGCACATACTCCCGGGCGTATTTTGACGATCTGCGGCAGACAATGCCGTTGATTTGTGTATTTGACATTTCTCCCTATTTTATTGGGGTATGAGCGAGGAGGGGGGTTTAGGTGGTCGAGATGAGGGATGCAGAGTCTGCGGTGTTCTTTTCTTTTTGGTGGAAAATAGTAAAATAGCTATATTATATTTATATTATTATAGTATTATATATTAATTTATTAATTATATGTAGTATTTCTTTATTTATTGGATTATTATTGGGTTTTGTAGTTGCCAAATGGTTTGACAAGTTGGTGGCAAATAGGCAAGACCAACAGTCACATACGAACTATCCCAAGTAATTTTTTTATTTTGTTTCATCTTTTGCCGTACAGGTCAGTTCATTCATATAGCCAGCGGTAATGATTCCGGATGGAAGGGCAATGATGGCAACCCCGACTAAGGATGATATCATGGTCACGATCCTTCCAGCATCGGTAACTGGGTATACATCCCCATATCCGAGGGTGGTCAAGGTGATCGTTGACCAATAGAGTGCTTCCAGCATGTTATCAAAGGTGTTCGGTTCCACATTAAACAATATTATTGCACATATCGTGATGTACCCTACTGCAAAACTGAAAACACACATAAGCGGATTTTTCTGTTTTACAAGGACATTCCACAGCATTTGAGCACTTTTTGAATAACGGAAAATTTTTACTGTTCTGATCAGTCTTAAGAGCCTTAACAGAATAAATCCGTTGTTTAAGATGGTAAATACCGGGAGAATTGACAGTAAATCAATAATGGCCATGGGTGTGAATGGATAAATCAAAAAGGAAAGGGCGCCTTTTTTCAATTTATAGTCAGCAGTAAGTAACCGCAGGACATAATCCATGATAAAGATACTTACTGCCCCAATTTCAAGTAAGAAAAACGTCTGGTTTTCCGTCTTAACCGTTAATGGTAATATGCTCAAAAGGATTATGAAAATCATGATGCGGCGATACCATGTACTAACTTTATCATTGGGAGCCGCTACATTCATTATTTCGAATATCCGTCTTCGGATCGATTTTTTCTCAGATGTTTCGGTCATTTTATTAGATCCATCCCTTTATTTCTCGTTTCTCCATCCCTCTGTTTTACGATGATCTGTATTCTTTTGGTGTGTGCGGTAGACATCTGGAAATCTTCTGCTCCATGTACACTTCTATGATTTAAGGGAAAAACCTTCGTTTTGTTTCGCTACGGCCGCCCCACAGTCGCAAGTCTAACGACTTGCTCAGCTAAGACCGCTCTTAAGACCGCCCCACAGTCGCAAGTCTAACGACTTGCTCCGCTAAGGTCGTCCGCTTTCAGCGTCCAACCCGCACATCGCAAACCTTCGGTTTGCTCCGCTGAGGGCGAGCCTGTTGGCTCGCCCCGCCTCGCAATTCTTATCCGCTTAAGAAAACCATAATTAACTATTCATGCACCCGGCCATCCAAAGACTCAAAAATCATATCCGTGTTGAACACGTGATTTTTGCGATCTTGATTCTAGCGATCATCCTCAGATTTGCTTTTCTGGATCTCAAACTTTTCCACCACGACGAAGCGATCCACGCCTGGTTCTCCTATCAGCTCCTCTCCACCGGCAATTATCTCTACGATCCCGTATACCACGGCCCCTTCTTATACTATATCACGGCATCCATGTTCGCTCTATTTGGCGACTCAGATCTTATCGGCCGCATCCTTCCAGCACTTGCCGGCTGTGCTCTCATCCCTCTCGTCTACTGGCTCTACAGACTGAGATACCTCACCGGGAAAGTTGCCATATCCGCGGCACTTTTCCTTGCCATCGCCCCCGAACTCGTCTACTTCTCCCGGTTTTTACGTAACGACATCTTCGTGGTCCTCTTCTCCCTCCTTCTGGTCGTCGCCTTTTTGGCATGGCTCGACAAAGGCAAATGGTATTATCTTGCATTAGCCGCCGTTTCCGCGGCGTTTGGTATGTGTTCCAAGGAAAACATGCCGCTCATCCTTGTCACCTTCGCCATATTTTTCCTCTACCTTCTCTGGACAAGAAAGATCACCCTTCCCAAAAAATGGATCCGTGATCTTGTCGTCGCCTTCATCATCTTCTTCTGGATCATCTTCACCCTCTACTCCTCGCTTTGGACCCATCCTGAAATGATCCTGCAGGCCGGTCCAATGGCAATAGAGCACTGGATCACCATGCACGCCGAGCAGAGGATCGCCGGTCCGCCGGTCTTCTACATCCTGATGTTCATCCTCTATGAACTCCCGATCCTCCTTCTGGCATTGGCGGGTATCATCCTGTTCCTTGTCACCGGAAAGAAACGGTCCCCCGACGAACCCAAAGAAAAATTCTCCGTGATCGGCCTGTTCCGTCGTCCGGCTGCTCCTGCATCCATCGACAGGAAAAAAGAGTTCATCCGATTTGCCGTCTATTGGACGCTCATCGCCTGTCTGACCTATGCCTATATCGGCGAAAAAGTTCCCTGGTTATCTCTTCATCAGCTGGTACCAATGATCTTTGTCGCAGCCTTTGCGCTGACCTTCGCCGGGAAATACTGGAAGATCCTTCTCGTGATATGTGCCGTCATTCTGTTTGCCATCACCTGTTATGCGGCATATACGCCCACAGATATCGCCGAACCGATCATCCAGGTCCAAAACTCCGAGGACCTTGTTCCTCTTATGGCAGAGATCGACGTCTCTGATAGGGTCGTGCTCGCAACCGATCAGGCATGGCCGTTCATGTGGTATTACCGAGGTGATGGTTGGGATCGATTCACCTATTACGGAAAATTAGTGGATAAATCCACGCTCCTGTCTGGGAATTATGACATCATCATAACGCATGATGGCGAAAGTTACGAATCTTTGGAAGGGTACACGAAAAAGACGATCCGGCTGAACTACTGGCTCGACTGTCCGGGCACCGACAAGGATCCAGGATGGATCGCCTACTTCTTCACCCGTGCAGGAAAAATCGGCAGTTACAACATCGATGTGTTCACGCCCACCATAGGTTGACCGGGTTAATCACAAAACTACAAGAGTTTACCCGCCAATATAGGTACATCTATAGGATACGCATATGGAACAGGGCATCACGGAACTCGAAGAACTGCGCAGCAGGTTGCTGGATCTCACACTCCGCAATAATCTGCTGAACTACAAACCCTCTCCGGGAAGATCGATCGAGGTGATCGACTGCGACCCGGCATCCATCTATCGTGCCCTTGTTCTCGAAGAAAAGGGGCTGAAGTTCTATCCAGCAAGCAAAGCGACCCGGGGCGATCCTGAGGACAAACGTATCTGGAAATACCCTACCTTTTCAAAAACGGAAAAATATGCCGATCTCCTCCTCCATACCTCCTATACCGATATCGATCTGCGTAAGAAACTCTATACTCTCCAGAACAAAAGCCGAACCGTCTTCGAGGAGCAGGGTTATCCTGTTTTGTATCTTGCTCTTGGCTGTGTTGAATGGACCGAACGAGAGTGCCTTTCAAAACCATTGAAGGCACCGCTTCTTTTGATCCCGGTCGATCTGGAACGCCAGAAGATCAAAGAGAATTATACGCTTCGCTGGACCGGTGAGGATCCGACGCTTTCGTTGTCGCTGATCGCAAAACTCGCTGAACAAGGAATTATTCTGCCTGATATGGGGCATCCTGAAACGATCGAAGAGATCACGGCGTACTTTACGCTTATCCGTGAGACGGTGGCAGAAAAAGACTGGATCTTTACCCCGTGCATCACGCTGGATCTGTTTAGTTTCCGCAAATTTGTGATGTTCAAGGACTTGGACCCGGCGAGCTGGGAAGGTGTCTCACCGCTTGAGAAGAACCCTCTGATCAAACGGTTGTTCCGTCCTGAGGTCGAGAAGGATGCTACTCCGTCATTCCCGGAAAATGAGGTGGATCTTCGTCTGCCAAGCGAACGCAGCTTCAATATTTTGGATGCCGATTCCTCGCAGATCGCGGTGATCGAGGAGGCAAAGGCAGGGAAAAATATCGTTGTCGAAGGGCCGCCCGGTACAGGAAAAAGCCAGACGATCGCCAATATGATCGCCGAGATGATGGTCTCCGGCAAGACCGTTTTGTTTGTCAGCGAAAAGATGGCGGCCCTTGAGGTGGTGAAGCGAAGACTGGATACGGCTGGCCTTTCTCCGTACTGTCTTGAGCTGCACAGTCAGAAGGCGAAGAAGACCGAGTTTATTCGCGAACTGGAAAAAAGTATCCAGCACCCATCCCCGGAATCATCGGTCTCTGAGTCGAGCTATAGCCAGATCGATGCGCTTCGGTCTGAGTTGAGCGGATATTGTAATGAGTTGAAGACACCTATCGGCGCATGCGGGTTCACGCCGTATGATCTGTTTGGTATCCGTGAACAGTATCGATATGAGTTTGAAAATAGTCCTCATCGAAAAAACCACCGGCTTGCAAAGATTCCGGTGGAAAACGCGGCTGATATAACTCCTGACGAGTATAAAGAGGCCATCTCTGCTTTGCAGGATATCGTGGCATATCTTCCATCGATCCTTAAGGATGGTGGATCGATATCAGGACATCCTTGGGCGATGACCAAGCCGGGAATGATCCTTCCGATCGATCAGGATGATATCCTCGAACTGGTTCTCACCTATCAGAACAAGATCCAGGAACTCCAGACCGTTATGCGTGCTTTGGCGGATCTAACGGATGTCCCAGTTCCACGCAGCGAGACCGAGGTGTCCCGCCTTATCGAGACCTGCCGGTATCTGCTGAATGGATATCCGGTGACGATCGAGATCCTGAATAATCCTCTATGGGGAAACCAGGCTGAGTTGAAGCGTCTGATCGCCAATATGCAGGATCTGTCTGATCAGAGTTCCCGGATCAAGGGAATCTTCACTCTTGATATCTTTCTGCGTAATCCCTCCAGCCTTCTTTCCGAGTTTCGGATGTATAGGGAAAAGGGAGCGATCAGTAAGATGCTGTCTGGCGGGTATAAGAAGATCAAGACGGAGATCGCTAAATATTATGTTGGTTCCATGCCAAGCGATGCCCAGGTCCTCTTGGATCTGAAGGATGCACGCGTTTACTTGGAGGCACGCACCGATTGGGAGCGGGATAAAGCCGTGTATCTTTCCCTCTTCTCTTCAGTTTGGATGGATGAAAACACCGATCCTGAGGCTCTTCGTCAGTATACCAACTGGATCCAAGCGGTTTTAACAATGGCTCAGGAAGGGCTGATCACCACGCACACGGTCGAGCTGCTTTGCACAGACCAGATAAAAACAGACTCGTTAGCTCCGTTATTTTCTTCACTGGAAAAGATCATTATTGAACAGAGCGAGGCACGAGAGAAGCTTTTCACCCGTATCGGGGTGGGTGAGCTCGAAACGGATCAAAGCTTTGCCTCGATGCGAAAACTTTCCGATATCTGGATCACCGAGATCGAGCGGCTGAGTGAGTGGAGCAAGTTCCTCGCATTTACCAAGACCTGTGAGCAAACTTCGGCGGCCGCCGTGCTCCCTCTTCTCTTCACCGATAAAATATCCGGTGAAGCGCTTATTCCTGCTTATCTTACCGGCTATGCTGACGCTCTTTTGAAGGAGGCATACAGCGTTCGTCCACTTCTTGCAAGATTTGCTCAGGCTCCTCATGAGCTGAAGATAAAAACCTTCGCAGAGTATGATCGGGCCGCGATTCTTTCTAATTCGGCAAGGATCATTTTGAAGATGGACAAGTCTGTTCCTGAGATCTACACGGGAGCTTCCCGCGACTCGGAGATGGGTGTGTTGACCGGCGAGTTCAACAGAAAACGCGGGCACATGTCGATCCGGTCTCTTATGACGAAGGCAGGAGGACTCATTCAACAGATCAAACCCTGTTTTATGATGAGCCCTCTTTCGGTCGCTCAGTATCTAGATCCGCGTTCCGTTCAGTTTGACATCATCATTTTTGATGAGGCTAGTCAGGTGAGACCCGAGGACGCATTGGGCGCCCTGATGCGGGGTCGTCAGCTTGTGGTGATGGGAGATTCCCGTCAGCTTCCCCCGACGACGTTCTTTGATCAGATCGCCGGTCAGGGTGAGGACGATGAGGAGTCGATCGCCGGAATTGGGGATATGGAGAGTCTTCTGCATGTCTGCAAACAGTCGTATCCGACAAAGCGGCTCCGTTGGCATTACAGGTCGCGGCATGAGTCGCTCATTGCAGTATCCAATGAGGAGTTCTATGACGGGACGCTGATGGTTTTCCCCTCACCCCGGCATGAGACGCCTGATCTCGGTCTCTCGTTCGTGCATGTGCAAAATACGGTCTACGAACGCGGCAAATCTGGGATCAACAAAGGCGAGGCCCAGGTGGTTGCCCAGTCGGTGATCTCGTACTATCAGAAGTTCCCTGACAAGACCCTCGGTGTTGCCACCTTCTCGACCCGTCAGCAGGAGGCCATTCGTCACGAGGTGGATATTTTGCTGCGTGATAATCCTGAGGTCGAGATGTTGATGAGGCCGGCAAACGGCG
>DALTVX010000093.1 GCA_029987395.1 Methanocorpusculum sp.
AAGGATGATGCTGGATATTACAGTATCCCACCATTTGCACTTGGGCCGGTCATTGAGTATCTGAAAAAGACTAGGAGGTTGTGGTAATCATGGTTGACCCCCTGCTCACCAATATCACCAATATCACGACAGAAGTTGCGGTAGAACTCCCGTTCAAAGACATAGATCTGAACCTTATTCTGTACATTATCTTCATCATCATCTTCGCGTATGTCCTCAATCGGGTGCTCGGATTTGTCCTGAAACATATCTCGGAACGGATAAACTGGCATCGGACAACTATCACGATGATAATTCCCCTGCTGAAGCTTTTTGTGTACTTGACCGCACTCTATATCATTATAACTGCTCTCATCGAACCTTCGCTGACCCAAATGATCGCATTCTCGGGGCTCTTTGGCGCTGCCATCGGGTTTGGATTGAAAGACCTTTTTGCCGATATCATCGCGGGTATAGTTATAATTTTTGAAAGACCCTACCAGATCGGCGACAAGGTGTCCATCGGAGAAAATTACGGTGAGGTAAAAGATATCGGGATCCGCTCTACCCGTATACAGACTCCTGCCGATGAAATGGTATCTGTTCCGAATGGTACGATATTTAGCCACCCGGTGAGTAGCGGCAATGCGGGCGACCTTGCCATGATGATCGTCATAGACCTCTATATCCATTCGGATTCTGATATAGAAAAGGCCATGAAAATTCTCAAGGAGGCACTTGTCACATCTAAATATGTGATCATCTCGAAAAAATATCCCTATACCGTGCTGCTCGAAGATTTCCCGTTCTACAAGTGTGTCCGTGCAAAGGGATATGTTAACGATCTCCGGCTTGAATTTGAGTTCAAATCGGAAGTTACCCGGATGGCATGGGCGGAGTTCAGAAAAGCAGGTATCCGGCCACCGACGTTTGTTCCCCCGGGAGCGGATATTGGTCTCCCGCCCGGCGGAAAAGTATCATAATTTTTTCTGTCTTAAAATCCCGATTTTTTAATAAAAGCTGGTCTCGGGGCTGAGCCCCGAGACCGAAACACCTTCCAGCCGTTTTATATCACTGATTTTATAAACGCGTCAAAACCGACACGTTCGATCGTTGCACCGAGTCGTTCGGGAAACTTACCGTTCTCCCGATACCACGCGATGACCTTCGCTGTCAAAGCGATCGCCTGATCCTGTGTCAGGCCTGTCGCGACCTCCCAGCCAACCTTTGCTGTTCCTCCACCCTTTCCTCCTGCCACTGCCGTGAACCCGTCCTCGGTTCCAAAGAACCCGAGGTCTTTCATCCACGAATCACTACAGCAGTTTTCGCATCCTGACACGCCGATCTTAAACTTTGCCGGTGCCGGCTTGCCATAATACTCCTTGTCAAGGGCAAATCCCAGACCTGGACTGTCCTGTTTCGCTCTCTTGCATGACCGTGTCCCCGGGCACATCTGGATGCTTCGGATCGTCAGACCGATCGCCTTGGACCGGTCCTCGAATTCATCCCAGACCTTGTCCAAGTCCTCTTCTTTTAGGCCGATGATCGCGATGCGCTGGGCACCCGTTAGTTTCAGGTATTTTGCGCCGTATTTTTCCGCCACATCCGCGATCTTTCTCAACAGTTCAGGCTCAACAAAGCCCCCGGGAATGTGGGGGTGGATCAGATAGGTCTCCAAATCTCGCTGAACAATTGCGCCTTTTGCAGGTATGTTTGATTTCGCCATGATTTTCCTTTGGTATACTTTTGATACAGTTTACAATTATGTGTTTAATTATAAATATCCAAAGGTTTCCTAAAAGATATCATAGATGAAGCATGCAAGTCAGTTTATCAAAGAGAAGAAGGTATTGATCATACCCGGAAAAAAAGACAAAAGAATCAGCTATAGGATAAACAATCGAACAAATTTATTGATGACACAGGATCCACGAAAAATTATCCGGCAATTATCGGGTCATATCCCTTGAACACGATTTCAAAAAACTAATTCTCTCTCATTTTTGCACCTATGAGGGATATGACTCATAGCAAAGCATATTGAATGTTGTGGACCTATATTTCGTCATGCTCGGGATATATTTACCCGATGTCGACATTGAGTATGAATAACACTATTTTATGGAGGATATAAATGACATTTGAAACAGAATCCGAATCACATCATCAGACCCTGGAGATTACACCGAAAAGAACCATCCTTGCTCATCGAAGTGATCCGAATTCTGATGCAGCTACAAATTTGCGGAAGATGGCAGAGCTTAGAGAGTTAGCACATTCTGTTAATTATGTGGTTGTCGGCACATTTGTGCAATCAAGAATTCCTAATACGAATTACCAGATAGGCCCTGGGAAAGTGGAGGAGCTTGCGGAGCTTGTCACATCTTTGGACGCTGAAAAAGTAATTTTTATGAATCCATTGTCAATGGAGCAGATCTTTAATATCTCTGATGAGTGCAAATGTGAAGTGATAGACCGGTTCCAGCTTATTCTAGAGATATTTGCAGAAAGAGCCACTACAAGGCGTGCAAAATTGCAGGTAGAGCTTGCGGAACTGCAGTATGAGCTTCCTAAAACAAAGGCTGGTATTTATATGAAGAAGAAGGAAAGGCAGGGTTTCATGAGTCTGGGGAGTTATGAGGATTCTTATGAGCAGGATATCAAGAAACGGATCACAAAGATCCGGGCAGAACTTCAGCAGGGTAATGATAACGAGTCGCTTCGCACCTTCAGGCATGAAAAGGGTTTTTCCCTTGTAGCTCTGGCAGGTTACACAAATGCGGGAAAAAGTTCCCTTTTCGAGGCGCTTGTAGAGGAGGAGACAGTGGTCAAGGACATGCTCTTTACGACCCTGTCTCCTACAACACGTTCTCTCACGGCAAATAATAGAAAAATGCTTCTGACAGATACCGTGGGTTTTATCGAAGACCTCCCGCATCTGATGGTGGATGCTTTTAAGTCAACGCTTGATGAGATATTCCTGGCCGATGTCATTCTTCTTGTGGTGGATATGAGTGATCCGGTGGATATCATACGACAAAAACTGGAGGTAAGTCATGATACCTTCTTTGAAAGAACAGAAGGTGCGATAATTGTTACTGCCCTTAACAAGGTCGATCTTCTTTCCGATGAGGAGCTGCAGGAAAAACGGGAAGCGATTGAGGATCTCGCTCCTTCTTCTGTCGTAATATCTGCAAAATCAGGGAAAGGTCTTGACGATCTTAAACAGCGTATCTGTGAGAAGCTCCCTAAATGGGAACATTGCAAAATATCCATCCCGGTTTCTGAAGAGAGTAGTTCCACGGTATCATGGCTGTATGATGAAGGGATTGTGCACTCAATCGAGTATGGGGACTCTATTCTCATGGAAATAGAAGCAAGAGATGAGATAATTCAGAAAATAAAGCCATTTGCTATTTCATCATAATAGAATAGGACTTACACGGTGTTGGTGAGGATTCAATTCGGGAGGAAGATGATTGAGTGTGGAAGGATGAGATAAAAACCAACCGCGTTCACAAATCAGAGATTTGCTCTCCGCTTCGGGCTTTCAGCCCTCGCTTGAATCGGCGCGAATAATCACGAATCGTATTTATATGCGGAGATTCGCGGTTTTTTCTAATCCATCCAGACCAAACCCCCGTAAATCCGATAGAATTAATATTTGGTCACGCCTTGCTCGTATGCGTGCGAATGGGTGTTCTTCACCCAGCGTTATTTTCGTTCGGTCTCCGGTCCGATGAAATAAAACACCCCTCTTTTTCCTCTCTGAACCTGCACGATTCCCTCATCAAGCAGACCCGAGAGATATTTGGCGACCTCATGATGATGTAGACCGGTCATGGTCGCGAGATCTTCGACCGTACACGGGCGGATCTGCAGGGTTTTTCGGATATGTTCATGTGTGCTTTCTCCGGCAACGTGCGTGTCAGGCTGTTCACAGCAGCTTCCTGCCACATCCACAGGTATCCCAAGCTCGGCAAAGTATTTTCTGACCGCCTCGAGTTGCTCTGTTTCCGGAGTTGTGACCCAGTCCTCGGATGCCGGCCGGTCAAGCGTGTTCAGCTGGATCCGATCTGGTCGTATCTTTCTCACCGCCTCACGAAGTGCGGCAAGCTCTTCACCCTCCATATTCACTGATGGTATCAGAAAGATCTCCAGCCAGATCTGACCGTGAAACTCCTTTCTGAATTCGATCATAGTGCTGATGATATTTTCTATCGCGAGTCCAAAAACGGGTTGGTGAATGCGTTCAAAGGTTTTTTGATTCGTACTGGTCAGTGTAGGAATGACAAGATCTGCATAGGAAAGATCCTCTCTGACACTTTTATCGCCCAACAGACTTCCATTCGTGAGGACGGCGACCCTGTAATTGGGATATTTTGTTTTTAGATGTCTGATGACCCGGCCGAGTGACAGAGAAAGTGTCGGCTCACCGGAACCGGCAAACGTTATGTAGTCGAGGGCCGGTCTTTTTTCGAGGATCTCATCCAGCTGGAAGATCACCTCCTCGGTAGGAAAAAACTCGGTCCGTTTTGTGGTAAGACTGGTCGTATGTCCACATTCGCAGTATACGCAGGAATAGGAACAGGTCTTGAAGGGCAGAAGATCGATACCCAGCGATTTTCCGAGCCTTCGAGAATTTACCGGGCCGAATATATGGTTCTCTGTCATTCTTTATTCATCCCTGGCTTATAATTAAACATGGACCTTCTCATGCATATTTATTGATGTACTTGAAGATAAAAATATGATTTTTGGAATTTTTCAGTTACTCACAGAATCGTTTATCCGATTTTGTTGATCCTGCTTTACGGGAACTTCGGTCGAGCCAGCCTGCTTTTGCAGAACAATATGCGTCGAATGCCGGCACATAGGGTTTGATATCCAAAAGGGGTGTTCCGTCAAGAAGATCCACATTCTCTATTCTGATGATATTATCCTGGATATCGATCAGTTTGACGACAGAAAACCCGATTGAATTCGGCCGTTTTGGCGCTCTCGTGGCAAACACTCCTCGCTCGACGGTGTCCATGAATGGGGTGACCTGCAATGAGTATCCGCTCGATCGATGAAATGCATAAATAAGGATGATGTGGGAAAACTCATGCAAATCCTTGAGACCGGCAGAAAATTCAGTGCGTACAACTATCGTTCCCTGCACTCCTTCAGCTCCTGTTGGCTGGATCGGCATCCCGGCAAGATCTGTATGCGGTGAATGAACGACGCCGATCGGCGTGTATGTGAACACATCCGATGCGTCTGATTCTGATTTTTGTTTCATGATTTTTATTGAATTTTTTGTTTAGCAATGATCAGGGGTTTGTGAAGGTCAGCAATTTCACACCGGTCACCTGCTGGAATGTCGCACCCTGACTTACGCAATTGAGAACTGCAGCTTCATCGCGGACACGCGACCCTGCGATAATATTTGCTCCATGCTCGAATAATACTGGTGACAAGGGAGTGCTTGGTCCAAGGATCATAACGAGAGCTTTTGGATCGCAAAGATCCAGTAGTTCGTCCATGGTATGATTGATCAGGGAACTTGCAGTAAGTGCTACGATATCGGCCTTTGGAATAAACTCCGAGGCTGCGTGCGCTGGATAGTCGTCACCTGTTGGGTGCAGTTCAATGACCCAAAGATTTTCCACACTTTTTCGAAGCTTGGGGATAAAAGGGAAATGTCCTACAAGTGCCACATTTTTTCCAGCGCCTTTCTTCATCAAAACCTCAGATGCATTCATCTCCACAGCATTTTTCTCATCCATATCCAGGAGTGAGTTGATGGCGGCTATTCCAATACTGGCCTCTAATGGATAATCTGATTTTGCGTACTCGGCAAGCTCCTGCGCACTTTTCAGGTGCAGGGATCCTGAGTCACGTACAACGGTTTTGTGGTCATGGCATTGGTCCCCGAGTATGGTCGTGGCAAGGCCGCAGTGTGTGCTGCATACGGCAGTCCAGTGTGCCCCGACCGATACCGATCGAACAGGTACTGACTTTTTTGGCAGACTTGCCAGTAATTCATCAATGATATTAGATTTTGTCATATTATTGTTCACCATTCACTCGATAAACAATTAAAACAATCGATTTTCTTCGGATGTTTGTAAACTATTTTCGATGTGAATAATAAGTATTCGATACGATAGTTTAAATTACTTGTGCGCATATGAGTAACTAAGATACTTTGAAGAGTATCAGGGATTATAGCAAAATGCCAAGATTAGATGGGACAGGACCCTGTGGAACAGGGTCAATGGCCGGACGGGGCTTTGGGAATTGCCGGGTTGGACCTGGGCGCACTGAAGTTGCACCGTCTGCGGTACAAACACCAGAAAGTGTAGTACGGATGGGAGAATATGGACCTCAGTCCAATTTGCAGGCACCAATGTATGGTGCAGGCCGCGGCGGAATGCCACGCGGCTGTGGGAATGGGCGGAGATCTTGCGGCAATCAGTTTGGTCGCCGGGGTTAACACCCCAACTTTTTTAAGACTTTTATTTCATAAGTGAAATTATGGGTTTGATCAGCAAGTTGCTCATCGATCCGCTGTGCACAAGATCAGGCTAAAGGTTTCGGCTGTTTTCCCATGTCTTCGACTGGAAGCTTGGTATTCTTCACCAGGATCTGTTGATCCGTTTCGATCAGCTTCTCTATGACTAGCTGTTTTCCGGCGCGGCTCATTGCATAGACCGGGACGCCAACTCCTCCTTGGACGAGTGCTTTGGACACAGCGGCACGAACATACTTCGAAGCACAGGCAAATACCAGATCTGAGGCGGCGACAAGGCGTTCTGCATTTTCTTTGCTTTGAACTCCAGTTGTGTGAACGGCAATGATCAATGCATCGGGATATTTTTCTCGGATCTCCTCTGCGAGTTCATGCTGAAAGCCCGCGATCGTCACTGCAGTTTTCGTCCACCCTTTAGATTTTGCACGGGCAAGACCGGCGAGGGGATCCATTTTTGCGGTTATTTTATCGATGACGATCCCACCTGCATTTTCAATTCGCTGTATCACTTCCGGGTGAGGGGTGGTCGAAACAAGACCTGACATCTTTCCTCCGAGTCCTTGAACAAGATCAGGCGTTCGAACAATCACGGTACCGGCGCCATCCGAGCAGATTATCGCCGCGTCCAACATCTTTGTTCTAAGACCGGTGCTCATCAACTCGGATGCGCCGAACAGAACAAAGGTCTCTTTGTCAAGCACCTCACGGTCTTTTGTACACATACCAAAGTTTTTGATACGTGCCTCGATATTTTTCTGCACTGCCTCCTTCGTGATCGGATCGACCGGCGTTGCAAACCGTTTTGCAAGCGGGCAGAACTGGATCTTCGGTTCTCCGATCTCGACAACTTTTCCGTCCCTGATGACAATTCGGGTCATCCCCACTGCTTCTATAATATGTTCATCGGTCATTTTTTCGATGCATAGATATGATATCCGCATCAAAATAAATCCAATGACAGGATCACGCTACTTTGAATTGGACGCTGCCCGAGGTTTTGCTTTGATTCTGATGATCCTGTATCATATCCTCTTCTGTCTCTATTTCTTTCATACAGGGTTCGTTCCTTGGTTCGACCCGTTTACCATGTCAGGTGCACCTATCGCTTTTCTTTTTGTGGTGATCGCTGGAATTTCTCTTGTTCTCTCGACTGGCCGTGTGAACAGTCCTGTCAAAGCTGCAAAGAAACTCTTTTTCCGCGGCCTCTATATTCTCTTATTTGCGGCTGTAGTTACGATAATAACTTGGCTCGTGTATCCTGCGGAGGTTGTTGTTTTTGGCGTCCTTCACCTGATCGGTGTTTCCACGATCCTTTCTATCCCCCTTGTTGTGATGAAGGTCAAGCCGTACATACCTCTAGTACTTGGTCTGATCTGTATTTTTCTTTCGCCGATCGTCTCTATGCTTCGGGGTCCTGCATTTTTGATCCCACTTGGTATCACCTATAACGGGTTTTCGACTCTTGATTATGAACCGCTTATTCCCTGGTTTGGTATCGTTCTTCTTGGGGTGGCGCTAGGCTCGGTCATTTATAATGATGGAGTTCGGCATGGGGTCCTCACCCAGCTCGGTGAAATGCCGCGATCACTTGCCCCGCTTTGTTTTATCGGCCGCCACACACTGATAATTTATCTTCTCCACGTTCCTGTGATCATCGGTGTCCTTTTCCTCCTTGGATTCGTTAGCCTATAACGATATTTTCTTTTATCTAGGAGTAGAGGTACATACCATCATGTCAGAGCGAGCCGCAGATGCAGTATTTCAGGCCTTATTTTCCTTAACAGATATTAGAGTCATACTCCGGGTAACTGCCCCGGATCATTCTCTTGACGAGGATCAGAAGAAAAAGACCGAAAAGGCTCTGGTTTCAGTAGAAAAACAGATAGCCATACTCAGGGAGGAGCTTTTATGAAATGCTGTGATGACATTGAGGCACGCATGATCGATGAGACCTCGATCAATTTAGATCCTATCCAGGTGGGAGGTCGCCTAACGCCTGAGGCAATGAAAGCGATGATCTCATATGGTGATGGCTACTCGGTCTGCGACAACTGCAGAAAACCGTTCCGTCTGGATTATATCCAGAAACCGCCGCTGAAAGATTTCCATGTGGATCTCGCCGAGTGGCTTGGAATGGCTCAGGTACGAACCGTCCCCGGAGCCCGCCGCGGGTTCCAACAGGTTGCAGGTACCTATGTGGAAAAGGGCGACCCTGTTCTTATCGGCTCTCTTGCTCACTATACTTCCTATCTCTCCGTCGAGCTTCAGCAAGGGATCGCTCGTGAGATCCCCATGACCCCCGACCATCACATCACCGCTGAGAATACCGCGAACCGGATAGAGGATGTGGTCCAGGAATTCGGTGTCGCTCCAAAATTACTTTTCATCGATCAAGTGGATTATCAGTACGGGAACATGCATGACGTGAAAGGGATCGTCAAGGTCGCTCATCAGTATGATATCCCGGTCCTCTGCAATGGAGTATATACGGTGGGGATCATGCCCGTGAACGGCAAAGATCTTGGAGTCGACTTTATCGTCGGGTCAGGTCACAAAAGTATGGCCGCCCCTGCTCCTTCGGGGATCCTTGCCGCAACCGAGGAGCGTGCAGACGAAGTTTTCCGCACGACGCAGATGGAAGGTGACATCACCGGACGGAAATTCGGCATCAAAGAGGTCGGCATTCTTGGGTGCTCCTTAATGGGCGCACCGATCGTTGGACTTCTTGCCTCCTTCCCAACGGTGAAGGCCCGGGTCGAACATTTCGACGAGGAGCTTAAGAACAGCCAGATCGTTGTGGAGGCTCTTCGATCCATCGAGGGAACGAAGATCCTTTCCGAGTACCCAAGAAAACACACGCTGACCCGTTTGGATACGACCGACTCGTTTGATCTGGTCGCGCAGACCCACAAGAAACGAGGATTTTATCTGTCTAGTGCCCTTAGCAAAAAGGGGATCACCGGGATCATCCCCGGGGCAACCAAGGTTTGGAAGATCAACACCTACGGTATGACGAAAAAGCAGGCCGAATATGTGGCAGATACATATCTTGAGATCGCCGAAACGAATGGATTAACGATCAATTAACTATGTTTTTTCATCTGATCTTGACCGATGACTGTAATCTGTGCTGCTCATACTGCAGAGGAAAAATGTTTGAAGAGGAGGACCCTGCCGGTCATTCTCCGGGCACGATCGATGAAACAATATGTGAGGATCTGGCATTCTCCTTGTCGGATCTGTATGATTTTCTCGCAAAAGATCCGGACGCAGTTCTGACCTTCATCGGCGGTGAGCCGCTCCTTCGGTCCGATCTTGTTATGGAGATCATGGATCATGCGCCGGTGAAACGGTTCATGCTCCAGACAAACGGAACACTCCTTGCAAAGCTTCCAAAGACGTACACAAATCGTTTTGAGACGATCCTTATTTCCATCGATGGTGACAAG
>DALTVX010000094.1 GCA_029987395.1 Methanocorpusculum sp.
AGATCTTCTTTAGACTCTTCGACCACACGTTCTTGTTTGGGTTTTTCTATATCCTGGGTGTGCATCACAAACTGGACCAAATTGACCTCTGTGTTTTTTGCTGAGACAAAGGAATGCGTGTTTTCAGTGCCCCCCCGTAATGGATCAAGGACCTCATTGATCTTATCGGTGAACTTCGTGTCGAGTCCTGTGGTGTTGTCCCGAAGTTCGGTTGTTCCGTCTGTCAGATTGACCATGGCCTCTTTAAGTTTGTTCGTTCCGGAGTTTAGTTCATAGAGACCAAATGATAAGCTAGATGCTCCGTTGGAGAGATTTATTGCTCCGTTGGAGAGCAAACTGGCATTCACCGAGGCATAACTAACACCGGTCGTATATGTCATGAGACCTATGTAGAAGGTTTCGTAGCCGGTCAGTTGAGTGAGGAGCTTGGTCAGGTTTCCTGTCGTATCGCCGCTCGAATTGATTGCCCCAGTGAGGACCGCGGCATAATTTCCCTTGGTCAAAGTTGGGATACCGGTCCCATTAAGCTGAGCATTTGCCGAGGCAAGCATCCCGGTGAAGATCTGATCCGCACCGCCGATCAAGACGGTATTTTGCCCGGCAAGTGAGACGAGCCCAGAAGACAAGGCACTCGTTCCGACCGCAACGTTGATCGCACCATGTTGTACTTTATATCCCCCGGCAGATGCGTTACCCACACCCTGTGAAAGATTATCCACACCGTCTCGAAGTTCCCATGCCCCGTCATCCAGTTTTACAACACCATCACTGAGTTTTACCAGATCTTTTTCCATTTCTGTTGTGTCAACGTCGATGTCGAGTGAAAGGCGGATGCCGTTCAATGATATTGCATCCATCTCAAAGTCGACAACAGATGACTCGATGACCACATCAGCCCCCTTGTTTGGCAGGATCGTGTAGGAAAGTTGTTTATTGCTTCCAACATTTGCGATTGTGGCGCCCGGAGCGGAGATATTGCAGCATTTGTTCCCGTCAAACGCCGCCGTCATCATGAGAGCATAATTTTCATAAAAGTTCAGCCTATCCGACGGATTTTTGGTGATGACGATATGCATCTCGAGATCTCCGGTCTTGCCGGCGATCTCTTCGGGAGAATAGGAGAGACCATCCATGAAATAGGTGATCTTCACGTTCCAAGGGATCGAAGCGGCTCCCAGGTCTCCTTCATAATAGAGCTTTCCCGGTTCGGTATCGATTATGATCTCGTCACCGTTCACGATGACGGGATCGGTCGTCACCATGTTTCGAACAGAGTAGTAGGGACCGTGATCGGTGATCCTTCCCGCGGTCTGCATATCAAAGATGTTCACTACATAGACACGGTCTACGGACCCGTCGGTATGCAGATTTACATAGACGACCTCTTCTTTTTGTGTTCCTGCCGCGGCGGCCGAAACGACGAACAACGTGGTGATTATTAGGATTGTGAGGATTTTTGTGAATGATTTCATATTATACTCCTTTAGATTCAGGTACAAATTTCATATTCAGGGATGTTTTTTGGATGATCGAGTCAAAGATCATCAGGAGAGCAGGCAGAACGAACATAACTCCAAGGACCGAGAGGATCGATCCTCTGCCAACGAGCATGCCCACTTCACTTAACAAGGCATTCGAGGAGAAGAGCCAGAGAGCGATCCCGGCGGTCAAGAGGATGAACGCAGATACGAGGATCGATACAGAAGCAGTTGAGATGGTATTTTCAAGAGACCTGCGTTTTGGAAGGACTTTTCTAAACTCGATATACCTGCTAGTGAATATGATCGCGTAGTCGACCGTTATTCCAAGCTGGAGAGAGCTGATCACCAGGTACGAGATGTAGAACACCGGCTGCCCTTGGAAGTAGGGAGCTGCACAGTTGATCCAGATCGCTGATTTGATAACGAGCACGAGAATTATTGGCAGAATGAGCGAGCGAAATGCGATCAAAATAACGATCATGATCGCAATCATTCCCACAGCCTCGATCTTCAGGTTATCCTCTTCGATAAAAAATTTCATGTCATACGCGTTTGCTATCTGACCTGCGAGATACCATTCGCCCGGATAATACGTCTCACCGATCGACCGGATCTTTTCGATCGCCGCAAAGGACTCGGGATCTTCCAGAGAAGTATCTACGGTTATGATCATTCTGCTGTAATTTGCCGATTGAAGATCCGAAAGCGTGCCCTTTGGGATAAAACCTTGAGGTATCTCGGCACCTACCGTGCCCACATACGATATCACCGATACCACATTTGGTATCGCTTCAATTTCATTCAGAACAGACTTTTCCCCCGCAAAGTTCCCGGACCCGACCATCAGCACAAGAGAAGAAGCCCCGCCAAACGTATTCGTAATGGCAAGGGCATCCTGCCCTACTTTTGTGCGTTCGTCCGAGAAAAGATCAAAATAAATGTAATCATTGTTGCTGATAGCGAGCAC
>DALTVX010000095.1 GCA_029987395.1 Methanocorpusculum sp.
CTCGGTCGTCACCAGAACGTTTCAGGAAACAGGCATACGCGATACCGCCGCGAACATAATCCGCACGATATCCACGATAATACCAGTCTCGTGCCTGGGTGATCGACCCGCCGTCCTCGTATGCCTTGCCGATATTTGACAGACATACCCAGGTCGGGTACGGAGACAGGATAATGCTGATGATCCCGGCGACCTCTTCTTTCGACCGGACCGTCGAGAGAAAAGCCGTGAATCGGGTGATGACCAGTTCCTGAAGAAGCGGATCGGCATCTTCAGATGTACAAAGTTCTGCGATCAGCTCGCGGTAAATTGCGTTCGCCGCCTCGCCGTTTCCAAGACGGCCGTCGAGCTCTGCTGCAAGAAGACGATACACCGGATCGCTTTTTATCTTGAGCAGTTCGCTCAGCTCAAACTTCGCGGCTGCGTAATTGCCGAGCAGTTTTTCTAAAAGAACAAAGGAGAATCGGATCTGCAACACAGTATCATCGCTGATTTTTGCCTCCTCAAGACTGTCGAGAGCCGAACGATAGGCACGAGATGCACCCGACGGATCGAGAGCCGAGAGTGCCTCAAGACTCTGTCTCAGATACCCGGTATCTTTTTGTTCGTGCCATGCACGAAGCGAGAGGCGCATCGCCTTCTGATACTCCTTTTCTGCATAAAGTGCGTCGATGTATTCATGACTGAATGCATCATCGCCGAAGTTTTGCAGATGGAGAGCTATTGCTTCCTCGGGCTCGCCCACTAAGGTGAGGATGTTCATCAGTTTTCTGATATCCTCAGGGCGATTTTCCAGTTTTACCAGAGCGCGAAGCGAAGGGATCGCTCCACGAAGATCCTCTCTTTCGAGAAGAAGAGCCGCATACCTGCGCAGAGCCGGTTTGTTTTCCGAATCAAGTATCAGAGCGGTCGCATACTCTTCGGCTGCACCGGCGGGATTTAAATGTTCCAGCACACGGCCAAGATAGCTGTGCAGATACGAGGAGGTAGGCATGACCCGAATAAGATCCTTCAAGAGATACTCGGCGGTGTCATACTGACCAGTCTCGGTGTAGCTTCGTGCAGCTAAAAGGAGAAGGCCGGGATCGCTCGTACCGGAAGCAAAGGAGATGACCTCCTTATATTTCCCGGCATTGAAAAGTTCCATCCCAACAGAGAGGTTCTTAGCGATTGCTCCAGGGTCGTTAGTCATAGGTTTTTTAGCGGATCACTGACAGAATAGCCCGTGCAAACTCTTCACCATCGAACGGAGTTTTTGCCGTGACAATATTTCCGTCAACAACGACATTATCAGGCATGATCTCTGCTTTATCGAGCGCGAGGATACGAAGTGTGGCGGGAGTTGGAAGGCATGTTGCCTTCTTTCCTGCAAGCAGTCCAGCTTCGGCAAGGACAACGGGACCAAGACAGATGGCTGCGGCTATTTTGCCGGCGGCGGCCATCTTGTTGGTTATATCGATGAGTTTTTCGTTTCTCCAGAGTTCATCCTGACAACCGATACCGCCGCCGATAATGATGCCGTCAAAATCTCCAGGAACGACTTCATCAAAGGAAAAATCAGAATCGACGATCTCCCCATGCATTCCATAACATCTCCCGTGGATCTTTGCTGCGGTGAAACATTCAATGCCTTCTTCTTCGAGTATTCTTCTGGGAACCGTGTATCCCATATCTATGAAACGGTCTGATGCTAGAGCAAAGAGGAACTTCATGATATATGATTGTGTTTTCAGATGATTTAAGTTGTTCATCATGTCCGTCTGATTCTCTGCGGTGTTTAAGAAGCAATGATCATCAAACAGAGGGAGGGGCGAGAAGTGCTGACAACTCGGCCATGAATGCGTTCATCTGAAGGTATTCGTTGTTACCTTCGATCAGCGTTATATCGGCTTTAGAAAAAAGCAGTGCAAGGTCAGGGGTGATGTTTCTTATCAGGACCTGACGAAGCGAGCGAAGAACATCAGCAGCGCCCATTCCGTAATCGATCTGAAGATTTTCAACGATCTTTTGTGCGGCGGCAAGATCGCCTTTTTCTGCCGCTATGACAGCGGCGGCTGAAAGTTCGCCGGTCTCTGTAGTCATAAGTTCAGATAGATCGCTGACATCGTGTCGAGCCATCAGTTCCAGCCAGACAAGTGCTTTTCGAAGATCGCCGGCCGAACCGAGAATCAGAAGATCCAGATTTTCATCTGAAACTGCATCCTTCAAGCCTTCCTCTTCAAGCACATGCTTTAGATGCGTCCGCATCTTTGCTTCATCGATCGGCAAAAAGTAGAGCGGAACACAGCGTGATCTGATCGGATCGATGATCGAGGCAAGAGAGTTTGTGACGAAGATGAACCTGCAGGTCTTACTGTACTGCTCCATGATCCGACGAAGGGCGGCCTGAGCATCCTTCGTGAGATCGCCCGCTCCATCAAAGATCACCAAGCGAAACGGAGCTGAGAGAGGTTTGAGTGAGGCATGCCACTTGACGACGTATTTGAAGTTTGCAAGAACAGATTTATTTTTTTGATACAGATGAGCGAACCGGTCGTTTTCGGCAAAATAGGTGTGACCTTGGGAAAACATCACGCTCACCGGGAGAATGGTGGTGTTTTCTGCTGCCGCTTCGGTATAAAATAGCTTGGAGAATATCTCAAGAGCAGAGGTTTTTCCGCAACCGCTTCGCCCGATGACCATCAGATGCGGGAGATTTCCAAGGGCAGCGTATGCTGCAAGCTGGTTCATGGGATTTTTCTGTCCGATGATCTCGTCAAATGAGGTCGGGCGGTATTTTTCAATCCAGAGCATGGGCAAGGAATTCCTGAATATCTTTTATAGCCTGTCTGAGGAAATATCTTCCGTCTATCTCAGGC
>DALTVX010000013.1 GCA_029987395.1 Methanocorpusculum sp.
AGGGGTAATTTTTTCTACTGCTTGCATTTATGTTTCCCAGACTGCAAATATGATCATTCCTGCACGTCTTGGCGACTTTGTCCGGATGTTCATTCTCAAACACGAGAAAGGGATGCCGTACACGAACGGATTCACCTCGCTCATCGTTGAACGGGTGTATGATGTCCTCGTACTGGCAGTTCTCGGCCTGTGTGCTCTGCCGTTTTTGATCAGTCTGGTCCCTGCAGAATATGGATGGTTTATCTGGCTGATCATTTTTGTACTTGCCGCCGGAGTTGTTGGGATCGTCATACTCCTGCTTGCCAAATGGATGCATGCAGAAAACAAGATCCTGAAAAAAATCCTGGAGGTTTTTGCACAGTTCAGGCAGGCATCTGCCACAATATCTTCTCTTGGTATTCTTTCCGGAACGTCTGTGGTGATCTGGATGATGGATGTCCTGACCTGTTATCTGATCTGCATGATGCTTTCAGTAGATGTTCCATTCATGCTTGTACTTCTGGCAATAATCATCGGAAATCTCATAAAAGCTGTACCGATCACACCGGGAGGGATCGGTACCTACGAGGCGGCTCTTGCAATAATTTTTGAAATAGGCGGCGTTGCATCATTTACAGCATTCCTTATCGCAGTGATCGATCACCTGATCAAAAACCTCGTCACACTCGCCGGAGGGCTGATTTCACTGTATTACTTTGGCGACTGGTCGGTGTCTCTTTTGAAGAGACTCTTCAAAGAGGATGCACATAAACTCAAAGAGGTACAATGATCTCTGAGATCATGTCACGGAAATATATAGCGACAGATACTGTTACTCAGAATAGTAAATACTATGCAGGAAAGGTGTGATAGGTGTTATCTAAAGATATGACCATAGATGATTTTTACAGCAGTATAGACCCTCTGATCAAGAAAACACAGAACACCAGCTATCTTGAAGAGCAGATACATAGTATCCAGTTTCCTAAAAATCCCAGTGTTCAAAAACTGGTGGCCTCCCTCTGCTCCCCTCTCGTAACGAAGTTTCGCATGGACAGAAAATTTGTTGACACCTCGTTGAAAGAATTTTGGCAGGAAGCGCATGACGGGGTATTTGCTCACGAGAAGGAATACCGAATACTTTACGATCTGCTCGCCGACGATAAATCCCGCCGGACACTGATCTCTATGCTCCAATATCGGTTAACAGAGGATATGAAAACATACCATAGAGAAGGGGACTTCGCCTTCAAACAATATTTTGATAAAAAAATCGTATCAATGAATGACAATGAGGTATTTGTCAACTGCGGCGGATATCGCGGAGATGTTACGGAGATGTTCATCAACAGTGTCGGTGATTTTTCTAGGACATATTTCTATGAGCCAGACCCAAAAAACTACGCCATCGCAGTTGATTATTTTTCCAACTGGCAAAAAGATGTACTCGACAAGATCGTTTTCAGAGACTGCTGTATAGGTAAAGAAAATGGAACCGCCTGCTTCAGTGCGACCGAGTCTGAGGATTCACACGTATGCGCAACTGGCGATACCACCATACAGATGGTCTCCCTCGATGAGGATATCTTGGAGCCAGTTTCATTCATAAAAATGGATATCGAAGGTTTTGAGCGGGATGCACTGGAAGGAGCAAGAAATCACATCACCTCAGAGCATCCAAAACTCGCCATCTGTGTGTATCATAAACCGGATGATCTCTGGGATATCCCCAAACTCATCAGAGAATATAATGAAGATTATGCCCTTTATCTTCGACAGTACTCTCCATACCCCTGGTGGCCCTGTGAAACAGTGATATATGCTGTCTGATCGTCCATGATCTCAATAGAATCCCAGATACTCACGGTCATCCTCTGGTCGATCGTCATAAAATTCTGCCAGATCACTGTCTACCCATATCTGAGACCTGCTCTTGGAAAAATTTCGTATGGGCTCGCATACCCTATCGGGATCCTTCTCTTAACGATCGGGTCGTGGTATCTTGGACTCGCAGATCTGCCGGTCCAGCTCATTTTGATCTTTTTTGCTGTACTTGGAGGATTAGCTCTCTACAAAAAACAGTACGAACGAGCAGATCTGAAAAGCCAGATCCGCTGGGACATAGTCTTTTTTTCCGCGTTTGCCTTGCTCCTGACCGTTCGATGGTTTTCTCCCGGGATCATACCGTCAGGCGAGAGGTTCATGGACGCGGCATTTCTTGGAAGCATAATGCTTGACCCAACCGTCACGCCGTTTGATCCCTGGTTTGCAGGGGAAACTCTCAGCATCTACTATTACCTTGGGCACTGGATGATGGGGGTTCTTGGGATTCTTTCGATGGGAATGAGCTCAGTGGTCTTCAATCTGATGATCCCAACCGTTTTTGCCTTAGCAGCAGTTTCTGCGTACGCGATCGGTGTTCTCCTTTTGAAACGCCACCAGTGGATCCCGATGCTGGTGTTGATCATTCCGAATGCCGCGCTTATCTGGCACGCGGTTTCGTGCCGCGGGGCCATCGAAGCATGGTGGGCTTCCACCCGAGTGATCGGTGAAGGAGCAACGATCAATGAATACCCACTTTTCTCCTTTTTATGGGGCGATCCCCATGCACATCTTCTCGCATGTTTTAATCAGCTGCTGTTTATTTGCTTGCTTGCAGTGATGATGACAAGATGGCAGTACCTCAAAGGCTGGGGAAAATACCTTCTTGTCGGTCTTCTGGCTCTATCTCTAGGCACAATGCCTGCCATGAACTCGTGGGATGTGTTGATCTACGCATGCGTGTATCTGGTTGTTGCATTCATGGTATGGTGGAGATTCGATCAACATCAGTTCAGGAAACTTTTACCGTTTGTACTTGTCCCGGTACTTTCGATCCTTGCCTATGCTCCGTTTTTATACCAGATGCTCACGGCCGGGGAATCAAGCATTAAAGGGTTTTTCCTCGTAACAACACCGTCTCCTATCATTGAATTTCTCGGAGTGTATCTGTTCTTCCTTGTGATCTTTGTCATCTATGGCATTTCAGTTCTGAAAAAATATCCCTGGATCATCACAGTTCCGATCATATTCGGACTGGTTGGGTATGCATCCTTAGGAATAGCCCTCTTCTGCATCATTTTGCTCCTCGCAAAGAAGGAGTGGCTGCCAGAGATCGTTTTCGGCGTGATCGGACTTGCTATCCTTGTGTTTCTGGAGATATTCTATCTCAAGGATTACATGGGCGACGCGTATTATCGCATGAATACCGTCTTCAAGTTCGGATTTTGTGCCTGGTTCTTCCTTGGGATCTCTGCACTTCTGATCATTGGAAACTGGGTCAAGAACAAATGGTCTACCATAGATACAAAAAAAGCATGGGCGGCAGGATGTGTGGTGTTCATTTGTCTTGCAACATTTTTTGTCGCAGGAGGTATCAATCTTGGATATCCTGGAGGATCGTTGGACGGAGGGGCATGGCTTGCAGTTTCACATCCGGCAGATAGTCAGGGAATCGAGTACCTACAAGGCATGGCAGGGCCAACGGATGTCATCGTCGAAGCAGCAGGTACATCTTACACCTACGGATCTCGCGTCTCGGCAGTGACCGGGTTATGCACAGTCATCGGGTGGGCGGGGCATGAAATTGGGTGGAGAAGCGGCATAGCAGACATTTCAAGGCGTACGGGAGATGTGAAGACGATCTATGAAGACCCGACAAAAACGATAGATCTGATGAAGAAGTACAGAGCAACGTACCTGTTTGTTGGAGAAGTTGAACATGAGATGTACACGATCAGCCTCCCTCTACAAGATCTCGCGAATGTATTTTCATCAGACGGTGTGGATATTTATCAGATAAAATAAAAGTCCCTCTCGTTTGCCGGATCATAAGCGCGGGTCATGAGATCGGAAATAACGGATCTTCTTCTTTCAAAACTCGAGGATCCTGATATTACACATTAAAACAGCCGATAATGCTGCATAAGAGATATTTATCTTGATAGAATGGTTTCATATCAATTCACTCTTGGTTAAAAGAATAGATCAGGTCTCTAAAAGATATCAACAACGTCCCTTGACTGCCATCCATATCTTTATCTCAAAATCAGACCCATAAATATAGTTACGCCAGCATCGGTTACCCCGTACGGGGGGAACAAATCGGGATTTTTTTCCCCGAGGCAGTTTGTACCTATCAGTATGACCGCTGATGAGCGATGACAGAGGGTAAAACCTCTCGAGTGAAGTGAGTAATTATGGCAAAGATTTACCAGAAATTTGAAGTTCCCGCAGAACTTCAGAACAAGGC
>DALTVX010000096.1 GCA_029987395.1 Methanocorpusculum sp.
AAGTGGATATCGGTATCGTGAAATGTCATTTTGAGATCGGAGCAGGTAAAGATAATTTCGATTGGAAAGAAGTATAGAGAAAATTATAGTTAAAAAAAATAAATGGTCAAGATATTCTAAATTATTTTTTTGTGTATTACAGCAGAGAGATCAAATCACGGAGCACGGCTTCCGGATCCTTTGCCTTCACAACACTCGATGCAAGCAAAACACCATCCGCTCCAAGATCCACAGCCGTCTTCACGCACTGACCCGACTGGATCCCTGCACCGCAGAGGACCTTCACATCCGGGTTGACTCGCTTCACTGCTGCAACGGTATTCTTGATGATATCTGGGTCTGCCGACGTGACAGAGACCCCTGAGCCTATCAGCTCGGGAGGTTCCACGGCAACATAGGTCGGAGAAAACGCCGCGGCGGCCGCGGAAACTCCGACATTGTTCGTACAGACGACCGATTCCAGATGATTGAACTTCGCCGCCTCCACACACGCCTCTATTTCTGCGATCGTAAGTCTTCTTTCCGAATGATTGATCAGCGATCCGGCACAACCCGCCGCCCTCACGGTAAATGCGGGGATCCGTCCAGTGAACGCCCCTTCGACCGCATCGATATGCTGGGCATACACGGGGATCTCATAATGATTACAAAACGGGCGAAGCTCCAGAAACTGCGGAGCAACACCGATCGTTATCCCCGACTCCTGCATAACAAGTTCTGCGGCCGACCCAATCTGACCTGCCGAATTACCTGCCCCTTCGCGGTATGATTTAAAGTTCACAAGAATAAGCGGGGATGACATTACTTCCTCTTCACCTGAAGAACATCGCCAAGAGTAGTGGATCCAACGCCGCTTTTCTGGAGCTTGTCCTCATCATCCGACACATCCAAGAGATCGATCTCAAGTTCCTTCTCAAGTTTCTTGCGTTCGGCCTCTGTTGGAGCACGGTCGCCGCGTTCAAACTTTTTGATGTCCCCTTCCTGCATCTTCAAAATGAATGCAAGATCCTTCTGGCTAAATCCTTTTGCCAATCTTGCTGCAGAGATCTTCTGGGGATAATCCTCAACGATATCACCCTCGATGTAATCAAACATGTCCCGCTTACGGTTTTGCTGCTGACCTCCGTGAGATTGAGTTTTTGCTACGATCGTCGGGTGACCAAATGACTGGACGGGACCTCTGGGTGCCTGGACCTCGGTACCAAGTTTGGCACACTTATCACAAACCCTCATCGGTTTTGCTCCCTCAACCTGAACCAATCTGGCTTTCTTTGTCAGTGGTACCCCGCATAACTCACAATATTCTGTCTGCATGATATCTCGCTCATCTATATTTCCTCCTGCATACATTAACCCTTTTCCTATCCGGCAAAAGGATCGCTCCCCCAATGAGCCATCATCAAAAAACGATTTTTGATCATATCCATCAGCTCTGACCATAATACATTCCGAAAGATACTTCACTGAATTCATCAGATATACCATCAAAGGGCATAACTAATGACAAGATCAGGGCAGGATGAAAACCAGGACGTGATGAAGCCGATCATCTCTGTAGAACCGGTTATTTCGTCAGACGAGCTCGCACAACTCAGAAAAGCCAACAATGACCTAGAAAACCGAAACTATGAACTGCGGGAAAAGGTCAGACAACTTAGACTCCAGTCTGCGGCAGCCGAATCAGAACGCGATCAGTATAAACGCGAAGCAAAAAAAATCAAAGGGGAATTGGAGCAATACAGAACCCCGCCACTTGTAATAGGGACGATCGAAGCACTCGCATCAGAGGAACGGGTCATTGTCAGAAGCACGACCGGCCCACAGTTCGTCTCTAAGATCGGAGAGAACGTCAAACCAGAGGATCTCATACCGGGAAGACAGTGTGCACTCCATCCTCAGTCATTTGTTGTCGTCGAGGTCCTCCCAAGCAAATATGATGCATTCATCTCCGGTATGGAGGTCGAGATCGCTCCAAACGTGCGGTATACCGATGTCGGCGGACTGGATAAGCAAAAGGTGCTGTTACGCGAAGCGATCGAACTTCCACTCCTGAAACCTCAGTTGTTTGAGAAGGTGGGGATCGAACCACCAAAAGGCGTGCTTCTTGTTGGACCGCCTGGAACAGGCAAAACACTTTTGGCAAAAGCGGTTTCCCGTGAAACGAATGCCGCCTTTATTCAGGTGGTCGGATCGGAGCTCGTGCAGAAGTATATCGGCGAAGGAGCCCGCCTCGTTAGAGAACTGTTTGCCCTTGCTCGAGAGAAGGCACCAGCAATAATTTTCATCGACGAGATCGATGCGATTGGCTCTTCCCGAAGTAATGATTCCTACTCGGCCGGAGATCATGAGGTGAACCGGACCCTGATGCAGCTTTTGTCAGAACTGGACGGCTTTAAGACCCAGGGGAATGTCAAAATCATCGCAGCGACGAACAGAATGGACATCCTGGATCAGGCATTGCTTCGCCCGGGACGTTTCGACAGGATCATCGAGTTCCCGCTCCCGGATGAAGATGGACGAAAAATGATCCTTGTCATCCATACACGAAAGATGCATCTGGATAAGACCGTCTCTCTTGAGAAAATCGCGAAGGAGACGCCGGACATGAACGGTTCTGAACTTATGGCGATTTGTGTGGAAGCCGGCATGAATGCAGTTCGGGGAAATAGAACAAAGGTCCGTGATGAGGATTTCATATTGGCGATCGAGGCTGTCAAACAGGGAAGAAAGCCGAAAAATATGCCACTCACTGACGGAATGTATTCATAATATTTTTAATCCTTTTTTTCTAACGCACGATCCTTCATGCAGAACACGCCGACATAATCACGGCAGACTTATTACATCATCAAAACAACACAAATTAATGATCCATATAATTCCAAAACCCACAGATACGCCAACTGATAACTCCACCGGTATGGTTCAGGCAGAGCTCAAAAAAAGAGGCGTCCCGTTTGTCATGATCGATCTTCCATCCGTCGACCCATTCAATCTTCATGTTTGTGGAGAGACCATCTGGGCCTGCGGTATAAAGCAGGACGGCGTGCAGTTTGAACTCCTCAAAGCGCTCGAGCTGGAAAACCGTGTGATCAACTCCCCTGAAGCAATTGCGACATGCGCAAGCAAAGTTACCACCACCGCTAAAATAATTCGAGCAGGAGCACCAAGTCCGGATACCTGTTTTACGAACAGCAAAGATGTCGTCCAGCGATTTCTCGATGCCCATGACGGAAAAGCGGTCTACAAACCGGTCTATGGATTTGACGGGAACGGGATCTATCTGTTCCACTCTGTTGACGAGATCAAAGAAGAGCCGCCGTATTACGTGCAGGAGTATGTGAAAAACGACCGTGACTACCGGATATTCGTCATCGATAATCAGGCAGTGGGCGCAATCAAACGCGAATCAGCACATCTGACCCACAACATCCATCAGGGAGGATGTGGAATGGCCGTCGAGATCCCAAAAGATATGGCATATGCAGCTGAAGAGGCGGCACGGGCGGTGGGAATCGATTACTGCGGGGTCGATCTCCTCCCGCTGGAAGGCGGCGGATATACGGTCCTTGAGGTCAACGGAACGCCAAACTGGCACTGTATGACCGCACCTATCCCAAAACTTCTCGCAGACTATCTGATACGTCAGGACAAAGAAGGTAGGGAATGATTATATAATTTCCAGCTATATGTCTGGTATGAATAAAAATCTTTTTTTGGCCCTAATTACGGGAGTTATTTTCATCAGCCTTATTACGGCCGGCTGTATCGCCACGTCAGATATTATTGATATTGTGACACCTGAAGAACAGGATCCAATTCTCGGGACCTGGACTGGAGAGAAAAACAATCCAGAGGGATATTTTGAGAAATACACCATGGTCTTCAACAAAGACGGTACTGGGAAACTCTCTACTGACGGTATGGGAATGACTCAACTATTAGATTTCACGTGGACCAAAACACGCGATCAGAACTATAACATGCATTTTGATATTGCTGGTTCAGGATTTTCACAAAATAATATCCTTGTTTTAAGCAGCTACAGTAATACCTGTTCGGTGAACGACATAGAATTTACAAAAAGATAAAATAGATCAGGGAATGACCCCCACTTTTTTTACTGTCCCTTTTCAGATTCCATTTCTTTGAGCGTGCGGTCTGCAAGCTCTTTCATACGGGTCGGGATGCCGCGGGATGAAATGGTCTCGATCTCTTTCATAGCAGAAGCGATCTCAGAGCCGAGAATGAATATTGCGTATTTGTGTTCAAGTTTACTTCGGTTGACCATATCCGGAGTGATTTTCAGTGCATTGTATTGGGTAAACTTCAGATCAGAATTTAGGGACTCATAGTAGACTTTGATGTCAAAAAATATCTGATGAAGCTCAAGTAGTTCTTCCTTGTGCATGATGCCCAATAGGTAAGGGGTGAAATGTCTTAATAATTTGTGTGGATGAAAAAATATGTCGGAAAAACTCTATCTAATAAACCGCCAAACTATACGTATATCTTGCGAGGAGCTTCTGAGTTGAAATCAATATATGTACTAGGCCATCGTCACCCTGATACTGATAGTATTTGTAGTGCTATCGGCTATGCGGCATTTCTGAACCGGGAGGGTGTAAATACGTATATTGCCGCACGATGTGGGGATATGAACGCCGAATCGAAGTTTGCTCTCGCAAAGTTCGATACCGAAGACCCAGCCCTAGTTCTCAGTGTCGAGCCTTCAGTTGCTGATATCCCGTTCACTCACCCGGAAAGCGCTAACGCAGAAACGCCCACGATCGATGTTATCGAACTGATGGACAGAAACGACCTGCGAAATCTGCCGATCACGAATGCAGATGGCAACTTGATCGGGCTTGTGAGTGAACACGGTCTAGCACGGGCATATGTTTCCAATACAAAAATGGAAACGCTCGCCGTTTCTCCGGTGAGCGTGGATACTTTGGCACGGATCCTTCATGGAACGGTGCAGGTACAAAATCATACCGTTCTGGAAGGAGCGGTGTACATTTCGATCGACGCTCTACACGTGATCCTCTCCCGCATCACGAAAAAGGATATCGCGATTGTGGGGGACGATGAACCTACCCAACTTGCTCTGACCTCGGCGGGGATAGCGGCTTTGATCATCGCTGATTCCGCGCCGGTCGGACAGCGTCTTCTTACCTCGGCAGCGGAAAAAGGCGTGACGGTGATCTCTACCGAAGTGGACGCCTTTGGCGTGGCGAAGATGATCCACCTGACGCTTCCAGCCGAGACGATTATGACAACTGACGTGCCAACGGTGCGAATGGCAGATACGATGGAGTATGTGAAGCAGGTCGTTTCGAACTCGAGATATCGTACGGCGTGTGTAGTGGACGAGAGCGGAAAACTGCTTGGAACGATTTCACGTAACTCTTTGATGGAGGATGTGGCAAAGTCGGTGATCCTGGTCGATCACAATGAGTATAGTCAGGCGGTGAAGGGGATCGAAACCGCCGACATTATCGAAATCATCGATCACCACCGGCTTGGAGCTATGGCGACACTTCGACCGATCCGTTTCGATATGGAACCGGTAGGTTCGACCTCGACGATCGTGACGAGACGGTTTATGGAAGCGGGCATCAAACCAGATAAACAGATCGCGGGGATCCTCCTTTCCGGGATCCTCTCGGATACGCTTGGTCTGAAGATGTCGACGACGACAAAACAAGACGAGGATGCCGTAACATTTCTTTCGAAGATCGCAGAGGTCGATCCGATCACCTACGCAAACGAGCTGATCGCAGAAGGCATGTCCCTTTCAGGGGTATCGCAGGATGAACTGCTCGAACGAGACACTAAAGAGTATAATCTGTCGGGAAAACGCGTGATCATTTCTCAGATCCTGGTCCCGTCCTATGCGTATGCGAAAAACAATACCGAGGCGATCTATGCGGCACTCGATAGAAAAATGCATCAGCCGCATGCTCCAGACATTTATATCGCGTTGTATACGAGTGTTTCTGAGATGGGCTCGGATATGTTCGCTGCGTCAGATGAAACAACGATGCTCGTGATGAACTGGGAAAAAACACCGATGCATCTTCCAGGCGTGGTGTCCAGAAAGAAGGACTTCGTCCCGTACTTCGGACGAAGACTGGATACGATTTTTTAATTTTTTTTCAAATAAATATTTACACTTTTTTCGCTAAGAAAAAATCAGACTATGCCTCGTTTTTTTTCAGTAACGCTGATCATTATCATTCTGCTGCTTGTATTTTCAAGCGGATGTGTGAGTCAGACAGGATCTGTCAACACAACGGAACGGACCGTGCTTCCGCTCGATCCGGAACAAATATGACCATAACTCCGGAAAATCTCGGCATCTATCATTTTAACGGGTTTGGTCAGTGGACATATGCCGAGGGCGTGCCGATAAGGGTGAGGAATGAACTCGCCGGAGGCGAGATCCCAGCAAACAAGGGAACGACGCTCCTTTCCTTTGCGACGATATCAGATATCCATATCACCGATGAGGAGTTCCCGCTTCAGGTGATCGCTCTTGGCTATCTCACTCCCTTCCATTCGGCGTATTCACCTGTCTCGATGTTTACGACCCAGGTGCTGAATGCCGCAGTTCGAACGATCAATGACATAAATAAAACGGACGGTGTCGATCTGGTACTATCCCTTGGAGATGCGGTAAACAACGCCCAGTACAATGAA
>DALTVX010000097.1 GCA_029987395.1 Methanocorpusculum sp.
AAGAAGATCGTTGACCTCGCAGAAAAAGGCGAAGGCGACATGTTCTATGGATTACGCACAGAGGTGCTTTGAAATGGTTGACAAAACGATAGAAAATTTTGACTGTGGACACAGAGCCTGCGGAGGATGCGGAGCCGCATCTGCAGTTCGTATGGTTTTGAAAGGCGCCGGAGAGGGTGTGATCGTGGTCAATTCAACCGGATGTCTGGAGGTATTCTCCACACCGTATCCGGAGACCGCATGGAAAACTCCCTGGATCCACTCACTGTTCGAAAACGCAGCAGCAGTTGCGTCGGGGATCGAAGCGTCTCTGAAAAAGCAGGGCCGCCTTGGAAAAGAGAAGGTCCTTGTTTTCGGCGGAGACGGTGCAACAGTAGATATCGGAACACAGTGTATCTCCGGCGCATTCGAACGCGGACATGATTTCACCTACGTTTGTTACGATAACGAAGCATACATGAACACAGGTATCCAACGTTCCGGCGCAACCCCCTATAACGCAGATACCACCACATCGCCAGCGGGAAAATGTTCGACCGGAAACAATCTGCCGAAGAAAGACTTCCCGCAGATCCTTGTCGCACACGGTTCACCCTACGTCGCGACCGCAACAATGGCCTATCCAGCTGACCTTATGAAAAAGGTCGAGAAGGCGATGAACACCAAAGGGCCGTGCTACATTCAGATCCATACCCCGTGCTGCACCGGTTGGGGATATGACGGCGCAAAGACCATGGAAATTGGACGGATGGCCGTCCAGTGCGGTCTCTGGGTCAATTATGAAATGATCGACGGAGAACTTGCATCAGCCAAGAAAGTTGAAAGAGTTCCGGTCGATGAGTATCTCAAAGCCCAGAAACGTTTCCGCCACCTGTTCAAACCCGTCAGAAATGATGTTGAGATCGCAAAGATCCAGGCGATCGCAGATAAAAATGCCAAGAAATATGGCATCGATATTGAATAAGATCAGTATCTCAAAATATTACTACTCTTTTTTCAGCAATTTGAATGGGATGGACGCCGTGGTCCTAAAAGAACTCACCATTCGTGAATCAAAGATACCGATGAAAGAAATAATTCTAAAAAAAAAGGTTTGAAATTGATTATCCTTTTTAGAATAGGAGTTACGCGGTGTTGGTGTGAATCCAAGTCTGGAGGGGTAAGGTTGGATGTGGACACCAACACCGCGTAACTCCTATTAGAAATCCTTTACCGGCTTTCTCTTTAATCTCAGATAGCGTATTGCTGCGATGAGAAATGCAACACCCCATATCCCTAGAAATATGTAGAGCAAAGGTACCCGCGTATCATCATAAAAGGTGAGAGAGGCCACTTTGGTATTCTCAAACGTTATCATCAAACCATACGAGGAGTTATCCGATGGAGAAATGACTCCCCCTGATCCAACAGTTCCTAAAATCAGATGACCGGTCTGGAAATTTTGCGGGAGATAGATGGAAACATTGTATGGCTCAGCGTATCTCAAATAGAGAAAATTATTCTCGATCTTTACAGAATAGTTCAGCGTGTAGTTCCCTACTGGAAAAGAGACGGTAGTTTTATCCTGAGTGAACTCAATGATCCCACTCTCATTTTGGATCGTCAGATTATCTACTAAAAGGGCAACCTCTTCGCCTAAAAATCCCGGTTTCATCAGCAGAAATGTACTCTGGTTAGTCAGAGTAGCATTCGCTGTTAAAACGATACCGTCATCCGATACAAAATACGTTGCCGAATTTGCAGCTACAGGAGCTGCAAACAAAGCAAGCAGGACAACGAAGATGCTTACAATACAGCAAGCAGAGCTTCGATGGTTGGGTCGATCTCGATTGGTGGGGCGCATTGTTTGATAACTGTTTCTGGATCTTTCAGCAGATGACCTGTCACGACACAGACGATCTTCTCATCCTTGTCAAGAAGTCCCATCTGAGCCATTTTTCGAATACCTGCAACCGAAGCTGCAGAAGCAGGTTCAACACCGATACCTTCGTATCTGGCAAGATCGCGCTGCATCGCTAAGATCTCTTCGTCAGTTACGGACTCGGCAGTTCCGCCTGTCTCACGGATCGCACGAAGAGCCTTCTCAGCGTTGACCGGGTTACCAATACGGATCGCCGTGGCAATAGTCTCGGGATTTTGTTCAACGACGATCTCTGAATGATTTCCTTTGATAGCATCTACGATCGGGCATGATCCCGCGGCCTGGATCGCAGTCATCTTTGGAAGACGGTCAATGTATCCGATCTCCTTCCACTCGCACAGACCTTTGTAGACAGCAGAGATATTCCCCGCATTACCGACAGGCAAAACGATCCTGTCAGGAACGCAACCAAGCTGATCGATAACTTCGAACCCGATGGTTTTCTGACCTTCAAGACGATACGGGTTGATGGAGTTCAAGAGATAGATCCCATGTGAGATACAGAGTTCATGGACCATCTCAAGAGCGCGGTCAAAGTTGCCGCGAATCGAGATGACCTTTGCACCATGCATCAGTGCCTGAGCTACTTTACCAAGAGCCACTTGGCCTGCCGGGAGCAATACAACAGCCGGCATATTTGCTTTTGCGGCATAAGCCGACATTGAAGCCGAGGTGTTTCCGGTAGATGCACAGGCAACGATATTTTTCCCAAGCTGTTTTGCCATGGAAACACCAAGGGTCATACCTCGATCTTTGAATGACCCAGTCGGGTTCATTCCCTCATGCTTTGCATACAGATTGGTAAGACCCATCTCTTCACCAAGTCTTTTCAGGTGATAGAGAGGGGTACCACCCTCCTGAAGGGTGACCGGCTCGATATTGACAGGCAGAAACTCCTTGTAACGCCAAAGGGAGATCGGACGCTGTAATATTTCATCATGAGTGATCGTGATCTTGCTCAGATCATATTTGACTGCAAGCAGGTGGCCGCAT
>DALTVX010000098.1 GCA_029987395.1 Methanocorpusculum sp.
CAGCCCGCGAACAGGCGGGAGTTTTCTGCAGCGGATCAACGGGATCGCGGCGTTTGGGTCTGACCCGATGATCTATCCTGCCCCATCGCGGCCCGATGAGATGGAAAAACTCCATAAAACGATCGTAAAAGAGGGGCCGCTTTACGCGATCATCGACAATATGCCGCCGGGAGCAAGTTTTGTTTCCGAGTTCCTTTTGTCGGCGACATCCGGAAATGGCACTGCTTCATTTCGGGATTTTGGAACGCTGAATCAGATCGAACGGATGGTTATGACCCAGTTCGCGGTGAACGGGAATCAGCTGAAGGTCTCGGACGATGTCTGCGGGCGGGTGGTTCTTACGAATATCCTTTCGCCAAAACCCTGGCAGGAGCTGAAATTTTCCCGCACAAAGGATGAACTGATCTCCTTTACTATGGCAATGCATCCAAAAATCGTCTGGGCATTCGCGGTTTTCCTGAAAAACTGGATCGCGGGCGGCCGAACGATGCCTCCGATCTGCCAGGGAAATCTGTCCGAGTATCCCGAATGGTACAGGATCATCGCAGGTTCTTTATTTGCGGCAGGATTTCACGAGATCCTTTCGAATGTGGATGAGGTCCAGAAAGGGGACAACGAGGCAGATACAGAAGGAACGGAGCTTCTTTCCCGGATCTTTGCGAAGTTTCGAGACGAGCCGTTTTCCACCGGCGGGATGAAGGCGGCTCTTGTCCGGGAAGGCGGGATGCGCAAAGATCACCAGCTCTCGCCGGATGATATCCTGGATTATGCCCCGGATCAGGTGGTCAAAGCGGCGGTGAATGGAACACTGACGGATTCTATGGTGGGAAAGTGGCTTTCGCAGACGATCGACCGGAAGTTTTCCGGCTGCGGGTGGTTTTTGATGAAGAACAGGACCACGGTAGGTGTAAGATATCAGCTGACATCTGTGGAAAAACAGATCTGCCTTACACATTCTATGTAGGGAATGTAGGATGAATGTAGGATGACCCTACATTCTTTTACGGCATAATTTTGGTTTGATTTTGATTTCAAGCATTATTTATAGATCTATGTAGGGATGTAGGATGAAATGGGTCTTATAGATAGAGTAAAAAATAAGATAGATATTCTACCATACGTAACGGATACCGCATTTTGCCTACATTCCCTACAGGAGCTATATTTTGTGTCTGTTTAAGAATTAGAGGATAAATAGGGGAGTTCGTCCTACATGTTACCCTACATTGATCCTACATCTCCCTACATAAATGCAAAGAGTCTTTTCAATTCTAGATTCGTTTATGAAATCCCATCTCACTTTTGCCTCTGGCAACTGATTTTTTGGATGGGTGTGGACGCATGAGAGAAAAGCCCGAAGCGGAGAGCAAAGCGAAGCTTTGTGATCGCGCCGATTCGCGGTTGGTTTTTTCTCATGTTTCCACACCCAGCCATACCCTTCCCAAATTGGATTGAGATCACACCGCGTAACTCCTATCTAATATATTTTTTCTGAAAGATTGGCATATCGATTGAACTGACTCTTTCAAAATAACCGCCCTCTTCCAAATCCTTATTACCCTCACTTCCCCATATTCCCATAAAAAGACCATCATGTCTCCCACACGAACCATCCTCCGCACTCTCCTTCTCGGACTGCTCCTAGCCGCCCTCCTCATTTTCCCCGCCGCAGCAGACCTGCCGTCCTCCTACGACCCTCGGCCCTTGAACCTCACCCCGGTGATCAACGACCAGGGAAATTTCGGACTCTGCTGGGCATACTCCGCTATTAGCTCTCTCGAATCCAGCATGATCTACCAGAACCCGGAAAAATATATCGGGATCGACCTCTCCCCCTTCCACCTCGCCTACTTCACCTACAATCGCGAAAATATCAGCAACCTATCATCCCCTCTCCCCGGTCTTGAAGGCATTGCCGGAGACTTTACCATTGCCGCCGATTGGGATATCATCGACACCATCCGCGGACTTGACTCAGGCGGATCTATGTATCAGGGAACACACACCCTTGCTTCAGGCATCGGAGCGGTGAATGAATCCGTAGCCCCCTTTTATTCATATGGAAATAACACACCCATCTCACAAGACCTGGCAACCTCACAAAATGAGGTCGGCCTCGATGCCGTATTCACGATCCCGATCAACGAGACACATGCCTTAAAAACGCACCTCATGAAAAAAGGATCCGGGATAGTCTCATTCCTCATTCAATCCGAGGAGCCCTTCCTGCATCAGACAAACAGCAGCGACTGGACATATTATCTTGGAACCGCAAACCAAAGCGCCGTTAAAAATGCAGGCGGACACGGGGTCATGCTGATCGGATGGGACGACACCTTTCCAAAAGGATCCTTCACCACGAAACCTGAGCATGACGGAGCATGGCTGACCCAGAACTCCTGGGGGACTGCCCCGGAAAACAGCACCCATATTTGGATATCCTACGATGAACCAAGTCTGAAAGGGATCCTTTTTTATGTGGGAGAAGAACCGAGCTCTCGTCACAATTACCAGTACGACGGGGGAACACTGATGAATTATCATCTGACGAATCAGACGAATGCCTCGATTTCAAACGTTTTCACCGCTAACGGGGATGAACTGATCCGGGAAGTTTCTCTGGATATCAACCAGCCGGTCAGCTACATCCTATCTGTCTACACGGACCCAAAAGAAGGCTGCCCGGATGCCGGGAAACTGATGGGACAGCAGAGCGGTGATATTGTGTATAGGGGATATCATACGATCGAGCTGAACGAGCCGGTGCCGATAGAGAAGGGACAGAACTTTTCTGTTGTCTATACGCTCAAAGCAGAGGATCTGCTAAATATTTCGATAGATTCCTCGATCACAGCGCGTGAGATTCAAACGGTGACCTTTGCAAAAGTCGGACAGAGTTTTCTGAATAATGGAACAGGATGGACGGACCTGAGTGCAGACGGGATAACAAATCTGCGGATCAAGGCGTTCACGACGGATACGGTGTTTTCGATTGAGATCGATCCAATCACGGCTTCTCTGAATAAACGGCATGTTGTCGTGACGGGAACGACGACGTTTGCAGAAGGGAGACTCGTAAATGTGACGCTTGGTTTGCCAGATGGACAGAGCCTGAAACAACAGACGATCGTGATGAAAGGGACGGCGGAAAATACCTGGGAAGTCAGGTTCTCCTCGGTAAAACTGTTCGAGGAGGAGTATTTCGTGGTTGTTGAACGAAACGTGGTCTGTGAAAAGGTTGGGTTTGTGCCACGCGGATTTGCGGGTTTTTTGCCGGGATTGAGATGAGCTGGGGCAGTTCGGGGAATTCGTTCTCTCTTTTTTGCTCCCTCAACTAACTTTGTGGTTGAGTTGGTAGAAGCACAAATAAAAGAAACCGCGTTCGCAAATCAAAGATTTGCTCTCCGACTCGCTTCGCTCGCTTGTTCGCATATCAAAGATTTGCTCTCCGACTCGCTTCGCTCGCTTGTTCGCATATCAAAGATTTGCTCAGGTGAGGTCGTCCGTTCTGCGTCCAACCCGCCGTCCCAAACCATTAATACCTCTCCTTTTCTATAGTTCATCAAGAAGACCACCATGTCTCCCACACGAATCATCCTCATCGGACTGCTCCTAGCCTCCCTATTCATAATCCCCGTCTCAGCAGACCTGCCGTCCTCCTACGATCCTCGGCCCCTGGATCTCACTCCGATAATAGAAGATCAAGGGATCTACGGACTCTGCTGGGCCTATGCCGTGGTCAGTTCCCTGGAATCCAGCATGATCCATCAGGACCCGGACAAATACGCCGGGATCGACCTCTCCCCCTACCATCTCGCCTACTTCACCTACAACCGTGAAAATATCAGCAATCTATCATCCCCTCTTCCCGGGCTTGAAGGCATCGCCGGAGACTTTACCATTGCTCCCGACTGGGATATCATCGACAACATCCGCGGACTTACTGTCGGCGGGCTTGAATATCAGGGGAAATACACCCTCGCTTCAGGCATCGGAGCGGTGAATGAATTCGTGGCCCCCTTCGATTCATACGGAAATAATACGCCCATCTCACAAGATCTGGCAACCTCACAAAATGAGATCCTGCTCGATGCCGAGTACTTCATCCCGCTGAACAATACGGACGCTATAAAGACCCACCTTATGCAAAGCGGCGCCGGAATACTCGGCTTTAACATGACGACCGAAGAGCCGTACTTGTACCAGATGGACACCGGCGACTGGGCATATTATCTTGGATCAACTGATCTGGATACCCTTTCAGATGTTGGAGGGCACGCAGTCACGCTGATCGGGTGGGATGATACCTTTGCATCCTTCGGCATGGAAGCTGAGCATGGAGGAGCATGGCTGACCCAGAATTCCTGGGGAGCGGATCCCGCAAACTGCACACATATCTGGATAGCCTACGATGAACCAAGCCTTATCGGGGTGATTTTTTATGTTGGAGGCGAAGCTGCCTACGATCACAATTATCAGTATGACGGAGGGACGCTGATGAACGAGCACCCAACGAATCAGACGACGGTGAAGATAGCAAACATGTTCACCGCCGGCGGAGATGAGCTGATCAAAACGGTTTCTCTGGATACGAATCAGTCGGTCAGGTACAATATTTCTATTTATACGGACCCTGAGGGTTCACCGGATGCCGGCAGACTGTCCGCAGAACAGAGCGGCAGTATTTCCTATGCGGGATATTATACGATCGATCTGGATGAGCCGGTACTGGTCGAGAAGGGACAGAATTTTTCTGTTGTCTATACACTCAAAGCAGACAGTCTGCTGAATATTTCGATCGACTCCTCGATCGTGGATGAGGAGGTAGAAACGGTGACCTTTGCAGAAGCGGGACAGAGTTATCTGAACAATGGGACGGGATGGACGGATCTGAGTGCAGACGGGATTACGAATCTGCGGATCAAGGCGTTCACGAATGATACGGTGTTTTCGATCGGGGTCGATCCGGTTCATGCTTCTCTGCATAAACGGGATGTTTTAATCACAGGAACGACGACGTTTGCGAAAGGGAGCCTCGTGAATGTGACGCTTGTCCTGCCGGATGGGCAGAGCCTGACACAGCAGACCGCGGTGGTGAACGGGGAGGAGGTGAACACTTGGGGGGTGAGGTTCTCTCCGGTGAAACTGTTTGAGAAGGAGTATTTCGTGGTTGCTGAACGAAACGGGGTCCAGGGGGAAATCGGGTTTGTACCGAGCGGGTTTGCGGGTCTTTTACCGGGATGGAAATGAGGTGGGGAATCTGATGGGACAATCGGTTTGGTGTAAGAGATTCTTTAGGAGGGTCGGTCCCCACAAGGCATGTGCCTTGCTCAGCTGAGTTCGTCCTCTTCGCACCCAACCCGCCCATTCGCAAAGCTTTGCTTTGCTCGGCTAAGGTCGTCCGCTCTGCGTCCAACCCGCCATCACACGAAATTCACGAAACAAAACACAAAAACACGAAAAATAGATAGATTGGTTGTTAGGAGGAAGCATATCGTACCCTCCCCCGTTCCCCACACGAAACTTTCGAAAATCAACGAAATTCACAAAAAGGGGACCAGGGGCGGATGAATGGAGATATTCTAATTTTAAAAGAGGAGAGAGGTATTTGGCTTTTTATTATTCAAAATAATACAATGGTTTTTCCTTGTCCACCCCTGTTCCCCTTTTCGTGAATTTCGTTGATTTTCGAAAGTTTCGTGTGGGGAACGGGGGAGGGTACGATATGCATTACCCATACAATTGATTTTTTCATTTTCGTGTTTTTGTGTTTTATTTCGTGAATTTCGTGTGATGGGGGGTAAAAGCAAAACCAGCGAACCAGAAAATCAAAAATCATCGTTAACCACTGACACTAAAAAAAGAACTCGGGGAGTTCTCCCCCTTCGTTTTCCCAAACCTTACTTCATCTCTTTTTTATACTGCCCGTACTTTGCCCCGATAACGATGATAAGGACACCGGCAAAGATCCCGACCAGTACCAGGATAACGTTATTCATCGTAGAAAAAACGATCGACGAGGCAATAATAACGAGGACCCCGAGCAGAATTACCGCTGTAGAAAGGACTCCCCCGTCTTTCGTGAGATACTCAAAAAATGATGTCATATAGCTAACATGCCCTCTTGATTCATATAATACTTTTGAAGCCGGATACAAAACCGGGCCCGGAGAATTCATCACGTCAAAAGATACGGGAATAGTTAATTTGCATGCATACCCAACATATACGCAGAAACCTCCAGACATAGGAAAGGGATACTGATATGGTTTACAGGATATTTGTTGAGAAAAAATCTACCCTTGCAAACGAAGCAAAATCATTACACAATGAGTTGCAAAATCTGCTGGGCATAAAAGAGCTTACATCGGTCAGAATAATCAATCGATACGATGTCGAAAATATAGAAAAAGAGCTGTTCGACTATGCACGATCCACCGTCTTCTCCGAGCCTCAGCTGGACACCACCTACGACGAACTGGTCGTCGAAAAGGATGAAAAGATCTTTGCCGTCGAGTATCTCCCGGGTCAGTTCGATCAGAGAGCGGACAGTGCCGCCCAATGTATCCAGCTGATCTCACAAGGAGAGAGACCTCTCGTCAACACAGCACGGGTGTATATCCTCAAAGGAAAGATCACCAAAGAGCAGCTGCTTTCGATCAAAAAATACGTCATAAATCCGGTCGAGAGCAGAGAAGCATCCCTTGAAAAACCGACCACCCTTCTTGTCCCCTCTCATATCCCTACAACGGTCGAAACCCTGACCGGTTTCATCAAACTGGATGAGAAAGGTCTCACCAAACTTGTCCGTGAACTGGGTCTTGCCATGGATCAGGACGACATCAGATTCTGTCAGCAGTATTTCATCAAAGAAAACCGGGATCCCACCATCACCGAGATCCGAATGATCGATACCTACTGGTCGGATCACTGCCGCCATACAACATTTTTGACGACGATCGACAGCGTAAAAACAGAAAGCCCGCTTCTCCAAAATGCATTCGATGCATATCTTGCCGTCAGGAAATCGGTCGGACGGGACAAACCGATCAATCTGATGGACATCGCGACCATCGCGGTCCGACATCTCAAGCAAGAGGGGAAACTCGACAAGCTGGATGAGTCTCCGGAGATCAACGCCTGTACCGTAAAAATAACGGTGAACGCAGAAGGGAGAGATGAGGACTGGCTTCTTCTTTTCAAGAACGAGACGCACAATCACCCAACCGAGATCGAGCCGTTTGGCGGGGCGGCGACCTGTCTTGGCGGGGCGATCCGCGATCCCCTTTCCGGCAGAGCGTATGTGTACGCAGCAATGCGGCTAACAGGAGCCGGAGATCCTCTCGCTCCGGTAAGCGAAACACTCCCGGGAAAACTCCCGCAGAGAAAGATCGTTTCGACGGCGGCGGCGGGATACAGTTCGTACGGGAACCAGATCGGACTGGCGACGGGAATTGTCGACGAGCTTTATCACCCGGGTTATGTAGCAAAACGGATGGAAGTGGGCGCAGTTATAGGGGCCGTCCCAGCAGAAAATGTCCGACGAGAGATACCGACCGACGGGGATGTGGTGATCCTCTTAGGCGGGCGAACAGGACGGGACGGATGCGGCGGAGCAGCGGGCTCCTCAAAATCCCACACGGTCGCTTCTCTCACAAGCTGCGGGGCAGAGGTCCAGAAGGGAAACGCTCCTGAGGAGCGAAAGATCCAACGCTTGTTTAGAAACAAAGAGGCATCTTTGCTGATCAAACGCTGTAACGACTTTGGTGCAGGGGGCGTTTCGGTCGCAATTGGAGAGCTTGCCGACGGACTCGAGATCGATCTGAATGCGGTCCCAAAAAAGTATGACGGACTTGACGGAACAGAACTTGCGATCAGCGAATCTCAGGAAAGAATGGCAGTTGTCGTGGACAAAAAGGACGCGGAAACATTCCGCTCTCTTGCCCACGCAGAAAATCTGGAGGCGACCATCGTTGCCCGAGTGACAAAGGAACGCCGCCTTGTCATGAACTGGAACGGAAAAAAGATCGTGGATATCTCCCGCGAATTTTTGGACACCAACGGTACGGAAAAACACATCGACATCGAACTTGCAGAGCCTCAGCCGTATGATCGGGTCATCGAAGGCGGGTTTGCCGAGAATTATCAAAGGCTGGTCGCCGATCTAAACATCTGCTCGAAGAGAGGTCTTTCGGAGAGATTCGACTCGACGGTGGGTGTAGGAACGGTCCTTATGCCGTTTGGCGGAAAGTATCAGCTGACCCCGATCCAGGCAATGGTGAACAAGATCTCTGTTGAAAAGAGCGATACGGATGATTGTTCTTTGATGGCATGGGGATTTAATCCGATGATCTCGGAGAAGAGCCCATATCACGGGGCGTATCTCGCGGTCATTGAAAGCGTTGCAAAACTTATCGCGACCGGAGCGGGATTTGAGGATGTGTATCTTTCCTTCCAGGAATATTTCGAAAAGCCGGGTAAGGACCCTAAACGCTGGGGTAAACCGATGAGCGCACTTCTGGGCGCATTCACGGCTCAGATGGGGCTTGGTATCGGGGCGATCGGAGGCAAGGACTCGATGAGCGGGACGTTTGAACATCTGGATGTTCCGCCGACCCTTATCTCATTTGCCGTAACAACCGAGAAGATCCAAAATATCATCTCGAATGAGTTCAAGGGACCCGGACACGAGGTCGTTTTACTCAAAGCCGAGGCTGATGAAAACGGTCTGCCAAAGCCTGAGTCTTTGCTCGAAAACTTCCATCTTATCAGCATGCTCATGCAGGAAGGAAAGATCCTCTCCTGTTATACGCCAACCATTGGCGGTGTTGCCGAGGCAATTTTCAAGATGGCGATCGGGAACAAGGTCGGTTTCACCTATGACAACCGGATCGAGACAGAGGATATCTTTGGCTACAACTACGGTGCATTCCTTCTCGAACTGAGAGATGATTCAGATATCGGGACCAAAGTTGGCAGAACTACGTCTGAATCATACATCCGGTATGCCGGCGTTAAGCTTGATCTGGATACGTTGCTGAGCTTGTACGAAGGAACGCTTGAGTCTGTGTATCCGTGCAATATCCCGCAGGGCGGCCCGCATATTCGAAAAATATCCGATAACGAACGAAGCAAACAAAAACCCCGGCAGCCTGTCGCTCATCCGAGAGTTTTCATCCCGGTCTTTCCGGGAACGAACTGCGAGTATGACAGTGCAAAGGCGGTGGCAAAATCCGGAGCGATCCCAGAAATTCTGGTGATCAACAATCAGACCGCAAAGGATACTGCCGCATCGGTCGAGCGGGCAGCAGAGGCGATCAAAAAGTCTCAGGCGATCTTTATTCCGGGCGGGTTCTCCGGCGGCGATGAGCCGGACGGATCAGGCAAGTTCATCACGGCATTTTTCCGAAATGCTCTGATAAAAGATGCCGTTCACGATCTTTTAGAGAACCGGGACGGGCTGATCCTTGGGATCTGTAACGGTTTCCAGGCGCTGATCAAGCTCGGACTTGTTCCGTACGGTGAGATCAGAGATGCGGATGAGGATGCGCCGACCCTTACATTCAACACGATAGGGAGACATCAGTCAAAACTCGTTCGTGTCCGGGTCGCGTCCGTGAAATCCCCGTGGATGTCCAAAGTACATGTCGGGGATGTGTTCGCGATGCCGATCTCGCATGGCGAGGGAAGGTTCATCGCAAATGATGATGTTCTAAAGGAACTTATCGAAAACGGCCAGGTGGCAACGCAGTATGTCGATCTAACGAATCATCCGACATCCGATGTCCGTTTCAATCCAAACGATTCGATGAAGGCGATCGAAGGCATCACCTCGCCTGATGGCAGGGTCCTTGGCAAGATGGGTCATGCGGAACGTATCGGCGAAGGGCTGTACAAAAACTTTGATGAGCAGTTTGATATGAAACTGTTCGAATCACTGGTGGAGTACTTCAGGCCCTGATTTTTCGGTACAAAACGAGTGGTATTAAGGTCATATCTATTGAATAAGAAGGAACAACATGAGTAAAAGTGGGCTGGTCGTCGAAGGAGGGGGGATGAAGTGTGCGTATAGTGCAGGCATTCTTGACAGGTTTTTGGACGACAAGATCTGTTTTGATGAATGTATCGGCGTGTCGGCAGGAGCCGGCAATCTGGCTTCGTATCTTGCAAACCAGCGGGACAGAAATCTGCGGTTCTATACGGTATATCAGAAGCATTCTGACTATCTTGGGGTGAGGAATTATCTGAGGAACAGGTCCTATTTCAATCTCCAGTATATCTACGGAACGATCAGTAACAGGGATGGTATCGATCCCCTGGATCATGAGGCGTTGATGAAAAATCCCGCGGAATATTATCTGGCTGTTACCAATGCCAAAACAGGAAAGGCGGAGTACTTATCCAAAAACGATATGAAGACGGATGATTTTCGCGCCGTTATGGCAAGCTGCGCTATTCCTGTGGTGTGCCAGCCTATCGAGCTGAACGGGAATCTGTACTTTGACGGCGGGGTGGCTGATTCGATCCCGGTGCAGAAGGCGCTTGACGATGGATGCGATAAACTGGTGGTATTGCTTGAAAATCCCCGTAGTTTTGTCCGCAAACCTCAGAGATTCAAACCGTTTTACCGTGCGATCCTTCGAAACTATCCTGAGTTGGTGAAAAAGATCGATGAGCGGCATCTGAATTATCATGCGGTGATAGCCCATGTGAAGGAGCTGGAAAAGGAGGGGATAGCATTCGTGTTTGCTCCGTCCCAGCAGGGAAACGTGATCACAACGACCAAAGATTCGGATGATATCCGTGAGCAGTATGATCTCGGTGTCTCTGATTATGATTGCAGACGTGATGAGCTGAGAGAGTTTCTGAGCTGATCCGCAGACGATGAATACGAGTTGAATGGGAAAAGGGAGTATGGTTATGATAGAGACAGAACGGTTGATCCTTCGCCAGATCGTGGCTTCCGATGCAGAGGATATTTTTGCCTATTCACGCGGGCCAAACACCGGGATGCATGCCAGTTGGAAGCCTCACGAATCTCTGAAAGAAACCAGGACGGTTATGATCGAGGCGTTTCTTGGGCAGGAAAGCGTTTTTGGGATCGAGCTGAAGGAAACAGATAGGCTGATCGGTAACATTGGTCTGGTGAAAGATTATATGCGTGAGAATGATTCTGTCCGAATGCTTGGATATGCCCTGGGCGAAGATTTCTGGGGACATGGTTTCATGACCGAAGCAGCTAAAGTTATGATCGATTTTGGGTTTGAAACGATGCATCTCGATCTTATTTCGGCAACATGTTATCCCTTTAACGTCCGTTCCAGGCGTGTGCTTGAAAAACTCGGGTTCCGTTATGAAGGAACACTTGCC
>DALTVX010000099.1 GCA_029987395.1 Methanocorpusculum sp.
GGCAGATATATCGGCAACCGTCGCTCCGTCCCTTTGTGACTGTTTCACCGATGAGTTCATGAAGACGGTGCACCGTGAACCAAGATTTACTGGATGCTCGACAAATAAACCGATCTTGGAAAACTCCTCGATCTCGTATCCAAGAGCACGTGCGAACGTTTCAATAAACGATCCGCATCCTGAGGAACACGCTTCATTTAGGAAGATGCTGTCAACAGCGCCGTTTCGGATCTTGAAGCATTTCATATCCTGGCCGCCGATGTCGATGATGAAATCCACTTCGGGGTTGAAGTGCTTGGCAGCACGGAAATGGGCTATCGTCTCAACAAGTCCTAGGTCCATATTGAACGCGTTCTTGATCAGGTCTTCTCCATATCCTGTAACTGCACTACCTCGAATATTAATTCTGGACCCAGCGAGTTCATAGATCTTCTTCATCTCTTCCAGCACGATACCGACTGGGTTGCCCTGATTCGAGCCATAATATGAGTGGAGGATACCACAGTCTTCATCAATCAGCACGATTTTTGTCGTTGTGCTTCCGGCATCGACCCCAAGCCAGGCATCTCCTGAGTACGAGGAGATGTCTGTTTCTCGAGGGGCATTGCTATTATGCCGTTTGCAGAATGCGTCATACTCTTCCTGAGATGTGAAAAGCGGCGGCATGGTATTCGTGTGCGTTGCATCGTCCACACTCTCCGCGATCCTTTTCTGAATGTCACTGAATGCGAAGGATTCGTATCCGTCCGTCGAGAGTGCTGCTCCAAGCGCCGCGAAACAGTCTCCATTCTCCGGGAAAACCGCATGTTCATCATCTAGCGACAATGTCTCTACAAACCGTTGTCTAAGACCTTTGTAATAATACAGCGGCCCTCCAAGGAACACGATCGTTTCTCCAAGGCTTCTGCCTTGAGTCAGTCCTGCGATCGTCTGATCAACGACCGCCTGATAGATGGATGCCGCCACATCCTTTTTTTGCCCGCCCTGATTTAGGATCGGCTGAATGTCAGTCTTAGCAAACACACCGCATCGGGAAGCTATCGGATAGATCTTTTCGAATTGCAATGCTAGTTCATCGAGCTCCTCGACGCTAACATTCAGCAGTGTTGCCATCTGGTCGATGAAGGCTCCCGTCCCTCCGGCACAACTGCCGTTCATTCTCTCCTCAAGGCTTCCCTTGAAGAAGATGATCTTCGCGTCCTCTCCCCCAAGTTCAATAACGGAGTCAGCATGAGGAATATAGGTTTTGACTGCTTTTGCAGTTGCAAAAACCTCCTGGATAAAAGGAAGATCTGCTGATTTTGCAACTCCAAGACCTGCCGATCCGGTGATCAGGAGATGCATATTTTTTCCATCAAGAATATCTGAGGCTCTGCTCAGTAGCTCTCCTGTTTTCTCCCTGACTTTTGAAAAGTGGCGTTCATAAGCCCTGAAAAGAATATTGTCCATTTCATCGAGGACGATGACTTTGACGGTTGTCGAGCCGATGTCGATTCCGATTTTGAATATCGATGTATTTTTTGGCTCCGTCATTTATGTAAGCAGTATTAGTTCGGCTTTTCAATATAGCTTGTGGGATACATCCGCCAATCCCGGATCTCCATTGATAGAACGTGAACTTAATACTTTCAAGAATCTAATAATAACTACTTCAGGTGAATATATGACAGAAGAAACCGGGGCACTCCCCTCTCGTACCGATTTTAGTGCATGGTACAACGAAGTCATCCGCCGTGCGGATATAATGGATGTCAGATATCCAGTTAAAGGACTTTATGTCTGGTACCCGTTCGGATTTGCACTCCGCAATCATACGTACACCCTCCTTCGGATCCTCTTGGATAGAGATCATGAAGAAACTCTTTTTCCTCTTCTTATTCCGGAAACTGAGTTTATGAAGGAGGCTGAGCACATCAAAGGGTTCGAAGACGAGGTCTACTGGGTCACCCACGGGGGCCTCACAGAACTTGATGTGAAACTTGCTCTGCGTCCAACGAGTGAAACGGCAATCTATCCTATGTATGCGCTTTGGGTGCGTTCCCACGCAGATCTTCCCTTGAAGCTCTATCAGGTCGTCAATACATTCAGATATGAAACAAAGCACACCCGCCCACTGATCAGGCTTCGTGAGATCACCTCCTTTATGGAATCTCATACCGTTCACTCTGACTGGGATGACGCAAATAAACAGGTCGAGTATGAACTTGGTCTCTCCTCCGAGTTCTACCGTGAGCTCGGCGTCCCGATCATCATCTCTCGGCGTCCTGACTGGGACAAGTTCCCGGGTGCAGACTTCACCATGGCAATCGATACCGTCATGCCCGACGGCCGGACCCTTCAGATCGGTACCGTTCACCATCTCGGAGATCACTTCTCCAAGACCTATAACATCACCTATGAGGATCTGAACGGTGAACAAAAACTCGCCTCCCAGACCTGCTTTGGAATTTCCGAGAGATGTATTGCTGCGATCATCGCAGTTCATGGAGATGACAAAGGTCTTGTCCTTCCGGCGACCGTTGCTCCGACCCAGGTTGTAATCATCCCGATCGTCGTTGGAAAACGCGGAGAGGAGATCATGGCTGCGGTGGAAAAACTTGAGGCTGAGTTGAAAGCCGCTGGTATCCGAGTGAAAACGGATGCCCGTGATCTTCGCCCCGGTGCCAAATATTATCATTGGGAACTGCATGGTGTGCCACTTAGAGTTGAGCTTGGTCCCCGTGATCTCGACAACAATCAGCTCGTCTGTGCGAACAGACTTGGAATCAAGACCACTATACCCAGAGAGAATGCGGTCGAATGCGTGAAACGCTTGCTTGCTGAAGTTCACGATCAGATCCTTGGCAAAGCAGAAGAACACCTGAGCAATCATCTGAAGACCGTAACTACCGTTGAAGAATGTAATCAGATGCTTGAGCAAAATATCGTTGTCGTTCACTGGTGCGGTGAGAAGGCATGCGCTGATAAACTTGAGGAACTTACCAACTCCTCGCTTCTTGGGACCGGCGTGCGCAGCAAATATGTTGTCGACAACGAAGGGGCGTGCATCATCTGCGGCAAAACCGGCAAAACCGCTCTTGTCGGCAGATCATACTAACCACATCATACATCCAATCAAAAAAATTCATATAAAAATAGAGGATATCATGCTAAAAAATGACCAATATTCAAACACAAAAGATGATACATCCGGCGTCGGGATGCCGATATCAGAGATGCACGAACTTGATCGGACCCTCGGTTTCAAAGAACGCCGCTATATAGAGGAGCTTCGGATCCTCACCAAATCAACGGCCATAGACTGTGTCATAGATGACCGTTTTGAGCGGATCATCTATGTTATTCGCCCTGGAGACATGGGTCTTGCTATTGGAAAAGGCGGGGACAACATCAAAAAAATGTCCCGTGTTCTTGGCAAACGGATCGAGATGGTCGAGTTTGATGAGGGTCGCGAGGCATTCATAGCCAACATGTTCAAACCGGCTGAGGTCGCCTCGGTATTGTTTGGCGAACGGGACGAACTCGTAATGGTCACCGTTCCAGAACGGGGCGATTTTGGTCTTGCTATTGGAAAAGGCGGGTCAACGATCGAGAAGGCTCGGATCCTGGTTCGAAGGTTTTATGGTAAAGAAGTGGGAGATATCCTCGTACCGAACAGAGGGAATCTATGACGGATGCAAAAGTGTTTGATGAGTTATGGCAGGTTATCTGTGAACGAGCAGCTTCCACGAGCCATGAGAAGTCGTATGTCCGTCATCTCCTTTCTCATGAAAAGGGCATCGACAAATCCCTTGAAAAAGTGGGGGAAGAGACGATCGAATTTATTCTTGCTGCAAAGAACGGCGTTCCTGAAAAAACCGTTGGTGAAGCTGCCGATCTGCTGTTTCATCTCATGGTGGCCCTTAAGGCCTCCAATATTGATTTTAGTTTAGTGGAAGAGGAACTTGCCGTTCGTCGCGCCGGCATGCATCTCCACGATTAAAGCCGTTAGTTTGGCCCCCGCCTCCGGGTCCAGACACAACTCCTATTAAGAGGAAACACTACATAATATACATGAAACTCTTAGTCAGCCCAAGCTCAATAATCGAGGCTACGTACTGCCTTGAAGCTGACATTATTGATGTCAAGCGTCCTGCTGAAGGATCGCTTGGTGCTAATTTTCCGTGGGTCATCCGCGAAATTAAACGTATAGCCGCTTCTACTCCTGTTTCTGCAGCGATAGGCGATTATGGTCCGACTCCTGGAAATGCGTCACTTGCCGCATACGGGGCCGCATGCGCCGGAGCTGATTTCATCAAAATCGGTTTGATGTTTGATGATGAAATTGCGGCAAAGGAGGTTATTGAAGCTGTTGTTCGTGCTGTTAAAGAACCGTTCCCGGAAAAGACCGTCGTTATCGCAGGTTATTCTGACTACGAACGTCTCGGAGCGATCAGTCCATTTGCTATTTCTCCTCTCGTCGAAGAATGCGGTGCTGATATTTCTATGATCGATACTGGCAGGAAGGATGGAAAAAGCACATTCGAGTTCATGAACGAAGATGTTCTAACTAAGTTCACTGATCTAAATCGTTCCCTTGGTATCGGCACTGCGCTTGCAGGTTCTTTGAAGTTTGAGGACATCGCGTTACTCAAAGAGATCAATCCAGAGATCATTGGTGTCCGCGGCATGGTTTGCGGCGGGGATCGATCCGCGACGGTTCAGGAAGATCTCGTGAAAAAAGCGATTCAGATGGTAAGGTAAACGATATGTTTGGAGAAAAACTCAACATCCCTATAGCACTCACCTTTGATGATGTGCTGATCGAACCCGCAGAATCCTGGATAGAGCCAAATGATGTAGACGTTCGATCCAGATTCTCTAAAAATATTTCACTTTCCATTCCCTTGGTGAGTGCTGCAATGGATACTGTTACCGAGGCGGAAATGGCAATTGCCATGGCACGTGCTGGAGGTATTGGCGTTCTGCACAGAAACTGTACTCCAGAAGAAGAGGTCTCCTTTGTCGCCCGCGTCAAGTCTGCTGACAATGTCATCGAACGTGATGTCAGGTATGTGACTCCAGACACTACTATTGCTCTTGTTTCAAATTTGATGGATCGGTATTCGATCGGCGGTGTGCCGGTCGTTGGTCCTCACGGCAAACTTCTCGGCATCGTCTCACGAAGAGACGTCAGAGGTTTGATCAATAAAACCGGGGCGGAGTCGGTCGAGACCATAATGACTCGTGAGCCGATCACGGTAAAAGACGACGTCACAGCGGATGATGCCATCGGTATGATGTATACGAAAAAAGTCGAGCGTCTCCCAGTCGTTGATGATGATGGCAGGCTAACGGGTATCATCACGATGCAGGATCTCCTTGAAAAACAGCAGTATCCAAAAGCAAATCGCGATAGTAATGGAAAACTCCGTGTTGCCGCCGCAGTTGGACCATTCGATATGGATCGTGCGCTGAAACTTGCCGAGGCAGGAGTTGACGCAATAATTGTGGACTGTGCCCATGGCCACAATATGCATGTTGTTCGGGGCGTAAAAGATATCAAAGGTTCGGTATCCTGCGATGTTGTCGCTGGAAACATTGCGACCTCAAAAGCCGCAAGTGAGCTCGTTGGGTTCGTTGACGGTATCAAAGTAGGTATCGGTCCGGGTTCTATATGTACGACCCGTATCGTGGCCGGAGTCGGTGTACCTCAGATCTCTGCCATAGCCAATGTATGTGATATCGCAGATCCATGCGGTGTCCCGGTCATTGCCGATGGCGGTGTCAAATACAGCGGTGATGTGGCCAAGGCAATTGTTGCTGGTGCTTCATCAGTAATGATGGGCAGCATGTTTGCCGGAACTGATGAGGCTCCCGGAAAAACGATCATTGTCAAAGGTAGAAGATATAAACAGTACCGCGGGATGGGGTCTCTTGGGGTCATGACCTCAGGAAAATCAAGCGACCGATACTTCCAGGCGAAAGGCATCGGCTCAACCAAGTATGTTCCCGAGGGTGTGGAAGGAGCAACTCCATACGTAGGTTCAGTTACTGATGTCATCTATCAGACGATCGGCGGTCTCAAATCTGCGATGGGTTACTCTGGAAGCAAAGATATTGAAAGCATGCGAAAGAATGCCCGATTCGTCAGGATCACATCGGCAGGACTCAAAGAGTCCCACCCCCATGACATATTGATCACCGATGAAGCACCAAACTATCGTACCAATCTCTAAGATTGGTATTTTATTTTATTGATTTTTAGAAATAGTAAAAATAATATTTGAGTCATCCATTTTTTCTGACAATATATAGTTCATATATCATCATCAGCGCGAGCACGGCTAGGGATATGACCAAAAATCCCTGTGCAAAGTTATGGACCAACGGCATCCATGACATACTATCGGCTGCATATCCGCTCACTGTTTGGACTGCAAAAATATCTGCAGCATCAGCGTTTTTCATTAGATATTCCGGCCTGACGATTCGGTTAAGCGTCTGAGGTATGGCGATAACAAGGGAACATCCAATCGCGATCGCACCTGCCATCGTTCCGTATCTTTCCACGATACCTTTCAGATCAACGGTCTTTCGAGGTGCGAACACAACGACCTGATCCTTGATCGCATAGATTTTCATCTCCCGTCCCTTCTCACTCCAGCGTGTGTTGGAGATCTCAACAAGCCCTGCTGAAAGCATATTTTCCAAATGATATTTCACGGTTGTCAAAGGAAACCCGGTCAAACTTGATAGAGCCGTGGCACTCTGTGGATTACCGGTCAACGCGCTAAATAGATCCGCAGACGTGGGAGAAGACATCGCCTTAGCAACTTTTTGCGCTTCAAGGGAACCATGTTCCAGCACAACTACATTCTCGTTCTGCATCATATGTACTTAATTTGTATGGATGTGGGCGGTTATAACCCTCTCCTAAACTGCGAAAAAAATGGTAGTTATGATTATAATTCTGCACGGATGAAAGACTCAGCCTTCCGAAGTGCCTTGTCGACGGCAGACAAGTCCACTCCAGCTCCCTGAGCAAGGTTTTCCTTTCCTCCGCCTTTTCCACCAAGTTCAGCACAAACTTCACCAACCAGTTTTCCGGCATGGACCTTTGGATTACCAGATGATGCAACAACGCCGAGACCATCTGACGTCGTGATCAAAACTGCTACACCGCCCCGCTCAGCTATTTTTCCTGCGACCGTAACAAGTTCCTTTCTGGAAACATCGATCTGTTTCATGATGACCTCTACTCCACCAATGTCGATCCCTTCGATTCTTGAAAGTTCAAGTTCTGCGATTTTTGCTCTGAGTTTCTCGATCTCTTTTCGCTGATCTTTCCACTCGGAGAAGAACCGATCGACGGATCCTGGAAGGTTTTCCGTCTGCACGGACAAGGTATCTGCGGATGTATTCAAAAGGCACTGGATATGCTGCATCGCGTCAAGAGCTGCAAATCCTGCCGCAAACTCGATACGTTCGACCCCATCCTGGATATGTTCCAGTTTCAGGAGTTTGATCGGTCCGATCTCTCCCGTGCATTGACAGTGTGTTCCGGCGCATGCCTGGACCTCTGCCCCCATCTGGACAACACGTATGTCTTTTCCGGGCGGCACACCTCCCTGATAGAGGGCGAATCCAAATTTTTGCTCAGCCTTCACTCTGTTTTCGACCTTGATCATCGTCGGGAGATTTTCCATTACCAGACGGTTCGCGATCGTCTCCATCTGTTTCAGCTCCTCGGGCGTGATGTGAGTATAATGCCGGATATCCAACCGTGCAACATCGGTTGAAAGCTGTGATCCCGCCTGATGGACATGCGGACCAAGAACCTCCTTTGCTGCACGAAGGATCATATGGGTTGCTGAGTGGTGACGCATGAGTGCCCATCTTCGGTCCTCATCCAGAACACCTTTCACTCTATCGCCACGCTTAAGTGTGTTCTCCCGAACTTTGTGGAGGACCACATTTTCTGACTTTACGACCTCGTCAACACGGACCATCGTCGACTTCGTCACAAGCATGCCAGTATCTGATGGTTGTCCACCTCCTTCAGGGTAAAACAAGGTAGCATCAAGTACGACATAATTGTCGAGGATATCCAGAACCGTTGCATCAAACTCCATATCAGCGGGGCGTTCATAGAAACTCATACGCGTTTCTGGAATTTTTGATATACGTTCTGCATATTTATCGAGGGGAGAGATCGGTTTTTCCGTCTCGTTCTCGGAATGCATATCAGCGATCTGCGAATCGAAGTCATCCGGGATCTCGAACTCGGCTCCTGTATCTTTCAGGATCCTGCCCATCAGATCCACTGGTATTCCGTGCGAGTCGTAGAGTGTGATCAGTTCGGCGAGCGGTACCGGCTCGTTCTTCTTGACATACGACTGTCCAACACGCTGAACAGTTCTGGTCCCGCGTTCGATGGTCGTATCATACTTCTCGACCTCACGACTGATGATGTGTCTAACGATATCCTCATCCTGCTCAAAGTTGGCAAGACCGACC
>DALTVX010000100.1 GCA_029987395.1 Methanocorpusculum sp.
ACTGACAAAATAGGTCAATAGTTTTTTTGCATTAGCACGAAGATCATCATTCACATCACAAACAACAATCCCCTCATCCGGCTGGCCATAGAGTATTATGGCACCATCAGGCAGGATTTCTGTGAGTGGAAGAACAGCTAGGTCCTCTTCGCCTTGGACCATGACCACACAAGGGATCTTACCCATTGCTAAACGAAGCGCGGATATAAGATCGTCCGTTATCGTTCCAGCGGGATTTGTCACATGAAGGATATGTCCACGGATTTCCGGCATATTCAAATATGGAGAGCGTTTGGTCAAACCATCAATGACACCGATCGAAGGAACCAAACCTGCAGATAATGCATTATGAGTTACAACATCCCCGACAGTACAGAAAAACTTTCCTTTCAGTAGAGGAACGACTGAGGAAAAATCTGAAAAAATAGTGCCAAATGGCTCTCTAAAAAGCCAGCGGTTTTCTGGCGGGAGCGTTAGCATTTATCGTACCTTGATTGCGTATCTGCCATTGAATTCAATGTTCATCTTCTCAGCAACATCAGAGTGGCGTGAGTCAAGAATAACCAGATAGCCAAACCATTCTGGGGTCAGTGCGTTACCTTGGCATTCGGGACATACGGTTTTATCCGCTTCAAGGATCTTATGACATTTTCTGCACGATTGAAGGACCTTTTTTTGCGTGGAACGTTTTGCTACCATTACTTCGATCCCTTCTCAGCTTTTTCTTTGTTCATGTCCTCTTCGATCCATTCAAGGGTGCCAAGTCCTGGCTGACGCATTGTCAGACCGATCTTTGATTCGCGCGGATCGCGTTCATTTAGAGAAAGAGCAACGACTCTTGCTCGCAGAGTGTCACCAACGCCGATCGTTCTGCCGCTGTCTTTACAGACAAGACGTGAGTTTTTCTCATCGTAGTCGATATATTCGTCAGATATCTGACTCATGTGAAGCATTGCATCGATCGGACCGAGAGAAACGAATGCCCCAAAGCTCGTTGTTTCAACAACAACTCCTTCAATGATTTCTTGGAGGGATAAGCGAAGGACAACAGCTTCAAAGTCAACATCGTAATATACTCCTCCGTCACTGTAAACGATCTCTCCTTCGCCAACGCGCTTTACGCCGGTGACAGCGATGAAAATACCCATCTCTTTGTCAACACTCCCTTCGAACTGCTCCTGCAGAACATCAAGAATAACGGTGTTAAGATCTTCACCCATGCGATCCGGGGGGACTCTGACTTTGTCGTTGAGTTTCAGCTTATAATACATATTTTGTCTCCTCGCCTTTTTAACTTATTTTCCAATTAATTCAAGTTTGCGTCGTGATCTGAGAACAACCACAGGGATACAGCGTTGTTTCAGACGGGTTCTTAATTCTCTATCATTGGTAACTACTACAGCATTAAACATCTCTGCAGTACGAATCACTTTATCATCCACTGGGATGTCTTCTGCCAGTTCCGGAAGAACGGTGCAGCGAGTCGCAACGGTCAAACCAAACCGTGCAGCTGCCGCATCTTTTCCTCTCCCCATAGATAGCCCGCGCAGTTCGTGCACCACCTCGATAGGTACGAGCGCGTCATAGGCACCCAGGAGTTCACGTAGACCCTCAAACAGGTCAACGTTGAACTGAGCAGGCATCATCAAAGCATTGGTGTCTAAGATGACCGTTACTCGGTCAGAAGACCCATGCCGATCAAACGCCATCTGCCCCCAACCTGACGGCTGATTGCGATCCTTGAACCGAGTTCGGCACAGACCGGACGTTTCAGCATGACTTCAGCCTGATTTTTCTTCGCCGCAAGAACAATGCCCACGGTGACTGCGGTCCCTACCGAAAGCATCAGCGGCTCTTTGAGTCTGAGCGGTTCGATGTTTAGTTCAGCTGATGATCCAACGACTCTTTCCATGAGTGTTAGATCGAATCTAAGTTTTTCCCAGACCGGCGGCAGAGATCCGGCAACACCGGCAACCTGACCAACAAGTGTGTCACTTTTGGTGATGGATGGGTCGAGTTTTGTACCGATCGCTGTCAATCCGCCAGGGGTTGCCTTCAGAACTTTGTGGGATGCTTTGTTCATCGAAGTGATTTTGGTCGTGATCGGCTCCCACTTTGCTTTATTTTCAGACATATATTGTCTGCCTGGGCGGATCTCGATCTCATCACCTTCGTGGAATTCACCACGAATAAGGGATCCTCCGATAACACCGCCTTTGATATCTCGCCATGAACTGCCCGGACGATTAACATCAAATGACCGCGCGATCAACATAAGAGGCGCAACATCGGATTCACGCTCGAGATCAGGGATGATGGTGTTCAGTGCATCCAGAAGCACGCCGAAGTTTATCTTTTTCTGTGCAGATATAGGAATGATAGGAGCATTTTCTGCAATCGTCCCTTTGACAAACGCTTTGATTTGTTTATAATTTTCGAGCGCCTTCTTTTGGGGAACAACGTCGATTTTATTCTGGACGATGACAATGTTTTTGATACCGGTCAACTGCAGAGCCATAAGATGTTCTTTGGTCTGGGGTTGCGGACACGGTTCATTGGCCGCAATAACGAGCATTGCGCCGTCCATGATAGCAGAACTAGATAGCATCGTGGCCATGAGTGTTTCATGACCCGGTGCATCTACGAATGAAACAGATCTGACTGCTTCAAGTTTTTCACCGCAGGTGGGGCAAACCTCTGTACTTGTCAAGAGATCAGCACCCCCGCATTTTAAACATTTATAAAACGTTGCGTCGGCATAGCCAAGCCGGATCGAGATCCCGCGCTTCAGTTCTTCACTGTGGCGGTCTGTCCACGAGCCGGTCAGCTGACTGACTAATGTAGTCTTGCCATGGTCAACGTGACCAACTACGCCGATATTTACGTTTGGTATTGTAGGATCATGCAAAGAAACCAAAACCTCCTCTAACCCTATATGATTGACTTCAACACAGATATATGTGTGTGATGCCGGTTTTATCCTCCGCCTTCACAACTCTGGTCGGTATTTTTCCAGGCATTTTCCTGCATTTCCCGAATTTTTTCCTGTTCCTCTTTGAAATCTGATCGAGAGTCACGCGGTTTTATCTCACGAGCCTTCTCAGCTTTGATCACGGTGAGCTGATCTGTTCGGTAGTACATACCCGTGCTGTCAAGTTCAGCAAAGATGTTTCCATCTTCTTCCATAAACGTTACGATCTTTCCAACAGTGCCGGTCCGTCCATAACGTACGGTCTCTCCAACTTTGAACGTACTCATGAGTAGTACATGGAGGGTGGATTATAATAAAAGTGTGGGAAAAAAAGTTAGTTGATGGTCAGACCATGCTGCACTGCATCTTCTGAGACAGTAAAGGTTTGGCCAGTTCCAATAATCTTGTATAGTCCGGTCGTCTTTACGTCTGATGGACCACCGGAAGTAGCATAGGGCACGACAAACTGCCCGCCAACACTTTCCTGGCGGTACGTGAAGGTCCGACCGTTGTTAGTGATGACATCAATTTCAATGATCCCGTTGCCTTTGATAACAGCTCCTGGAACATATTCAAAGGTCTTAACATATGCTGTTCCGCCTTCATTTGCTCCAGTTGGACGACCCGCAACTAAGTAGTTCGTTGATTCGTAAACCAAACGGAAGTGCTGAAGTGCAGGAACATCGACACTTGGAAGGTTATAATTGGTTAGATCGGTCGGAGCTGAGATAACGTATGCGTGTTTCCCGCTGGCCGCATTGGTGTTATAGGAACCAGCAGCAGACCATGCTTCGTCTGAATTATTGTATGTCTTGACGGATGTGATCACAGGGGCACCATATCCAGCTGAAGAATCAGTTATCACTGCATAAACATTGCCTGCCTTCGTCATTGATCCGTCAAAGTTCTGTAATCGGACGGTCAGAGTATTATAGAACTCAGGTGTCATGGACGACACATAGGAATATGCTCCGTCCGTTCCCTGTTGAAGGAAAGTGTAATAATAAGGAGCAGTTTGTAATGTGGTGTCGTTCCATGTGGCAATCGCTGCAAAGATGCCGTTTGCCATGAGATAATCAGTCATTACGTACTTTGTACCAAGGTGATCGAGCTTCTCAGTGATCTGTGACTCATCCGTATTTGTTAAAACGGCCGCAACACCGTATTCTCCAACAACTCCCGCTTGGAATGGGTTGCTGTTTGGAATACGTTTTCCTATTGTTGTAATATAATGGCCATAATCCCACCATGAGAGAACGCCATAGGACTGTTTTGGATAGGTAAATGAGTTCCCATCGTAGATCGTGAGATAATCCACCCCCGTATCTGGAGTGTTTTCAGAGAGCCAGTCGCAGGCATTGACCCAGTCTTGCGTAGTACCACCATACGCAGATCCCGTACTCATTTCAACGGCAGCTGCAGAAGAAACGCCGACAAAAATAATCGCAATGATCATTGTTATAGCAAATATCCCCAGTTTCATCGCATCTGGTTTTTTTGCCACAGGCTGCTTCTTGGCTTTGGATTTCTTTGTTTGTTTCTCCTCTGTCGGCTCTGCTGGTTTGTTTGCTCCAGTAAGGTTTGCTATAAGCAGGCTGAGATCTTTTTCCGCAAAGGTGATCGCCCACCCTACAACCACGGCTGCAAGTAGCGCGACATTTGCGGCAAAATAATACTCCCAGCGTATGTGAGCATGGGTTGCCAAGAGCATAAAGAGAGACCAGATCAGGACAAATAGGGCCGCGGGTGTTTGATGCTTCCAGATATTCCAGAGAAGATAGATAGAGCCGCCAATTGCAAGAAGGATCCCCCAACTAGTGTATGATGAAATAGCACTGACCAAAGACCAGGAAGCCATCTCTCCAACGGTTGATGCCGTGACATTGTTTGAGAAGAATCCTAAAAGATTCCCGATAAGCAAGTTGAAGAAATCGGGGAGTGCAAGTGCTAAAAACAGTGAACCTGCAGCGAGCAAAACGATCAGCGCGATCAGATAATAATACCAGGGTTTCTCGAGCTTAGTTATGAATCGTGATAATAAATATAATACGATCGTGCCAAGGATGATGAACAGATGAGCGAGAAACAGGCCTAAGGAGTAGTCAGTAAAATTAAAGGTGAGATCGCGTATCCCGTATATCACCAATGCAAGCGCAACTGTGACAAAGGTGATGACATTAAGGCCGAGGAGGTACTCTGTTGGTTTGCCTGAGTATTGATTCAAAATGAACTGAATCAGAGTAAATACTGCTACAAACAGACCGAAAACAACCATTGTCGTCATCGTAAGAAGCCCTAAGAAATAGGTGATCCCGCAAATAACACCATAAAGCAAGGGCAATTTCCATGTCGATAATTGTTTGAAATCGATCTTATGATCGCTAAGTGCATACAAAGCAAGAACGTAGCAAAGACAAAACAGACAGGAGAAAAGCGTTTCTGCTATATGGTGATCAAAATGCCCGTAAAGTGAACGCGAGAGATACTGCCCCCCGATAACTGCAATGAAGAGCGCCGAGATGATACCGGTTTTCCAGTCGCCGATCCTTTTTCCGAGGAAAAACATTACCGGGACCATGAGTGCTCCTAGAACTGCAGGAACCCAGGAAACAACGGTAACAATATCCACACGTGTTGCTGCTCCGGCGATGAGGGCAAAGAACGAGGCAATGTACGTAAAGAGCGGACCCCAAACGATCGTCTGGCCGGTTGGGTATAATGTCATCGGTTCAAAGAAGATATAGCCAAAGTTGTTTGCTAGTGCCACTTCAACCAATCGAAGATTGTACCACGCATCGGGACCGGCGATCATATCGCCTGTGCCTGCAAGCGTTGCCATAGGGATCATTCGTATCAAAAAGGCAATCAAGGTGCACATTAGGACTGCGAGCCCGATAATTCCATAACGATATCGTTTATCGTTCCAAAAACTCTTAAAATCCATAGTCTATCACGCTTAGATATTAGATGTGTAGTATCTGGGTGTTTAAAGGGATAAATAATTGGAAACCAAATCAAACCAAAAACCATCAATATCTCTAAGTAGAGAATGAACGAAATAGTTAGTAGAGAATGTTTCTTTATCTTCTTTCAATCGGAGCGGGACTCGTGATTCTTGCTATCATACCCTACATAGCATATTTATTCGGCGTGACCTTCGGAAAAAAACCAGCGCAGCTGAACGTGGATATACAAAAGCCTCTTCCAGATATTTCCATGGTGATCTGTGCATACAATGAAGAGAGAAACATCGCGAGAAAAATCCAAAGCATAACCTCTTGCACATATCCTGATGAAAAGATGGAGGTAGTTCTGGTCATTGACTGCTCGGATGATAAAACCGAAGAGGTCGCACGAGCAGAACTTGCCGATGTCAAATTTTCCTGGAAGATACATGTCAACGAGCAGAGATCTGGCAAAAATACCTCCCTTAATACCGGTATCGGTCTCACCTCCAACGAACTGGTCGTTGCAACGGATGCAGACTTGGTTTGGGATAACAAGAGTGTTGAGCTTTTGGTTCAACGGATTTTAGCCGACCCTGATTATGCTGCAGGAACAGGAGATCTTCAACCAAATCCCGGAGTTGACCGGGTCACCTCCATGGAAAAAACATATAGATCCTATTTTGGCAGAATGGCAGAGTGGGAATCTGCCCATGATGCCACGCCGGCTTTTAACGGCTGTCTGCTCATCATGAGAAAAAGCATAGTCCAAGGGGTAAATGAAACAAAAGGCGCAGATGATGCAAATCTCGCCTATGAAGCTATACGAAAAGGGTACCGGACCTTTTATGAGACGGGCGCGGTGATCTACGAAGAATTACCGGAAAATCTTAAAAAACAGTATATCCAAAAAATACGGAGGGCCAAAGGCCTCATCCAGACAACGCTCGCGAACCATGATCTGCTAAAAGTAGATCGCCCCTTTTGCAGGGTCTTCTATCCGCTTCGGATCTGGATGTATGTGATAACGCCAACACTGCTAGTAATTGGCGGAATTCTTTTCTCCATTGGATTGATCCTCTCTATACCGCTGATCTTTCTGGCACTTCTTGTAGCCTTCCTGCTGCTGAGTTTTATCAAAAAAGGAAATCTTATCACTGCTTTTGTTACGAATCAATTTTATCTTCTTGCAGGTCTCTATTCAAGAAGAAAGAATGCCGTTCTCTGGAAAAGCACATCAAAAAAAGTTGGCGAGTAACGTCACTCGACAGTTACACTTTTTGCAAGATTTCTTGGCATATCAACGTCTCTTCCTAACGCCACCGCAGTTTTGTATGCGAGCAGTTGTAATATCACAGAAGATAAAACAACAGACCCATACTCCGAAACTGGGGGTAACGAAATACAGACATCGGCCACATCTTCAAGATCTGTATCACAGCCTTTTCCGATCACAATGATCGGAGCGCTTCGCGCTTTAATCTCTTTTAAGTTTGACATCATCACTGGGTAGACATTACCCGAAACACACATACCTATGACAGGGGTCTGTGGAGAGAGCAAGGCAAACGGCCCGTGTTTCAGCTCTCCTGCTGCGTAGCCTTCTGCATGGATATAGGAGATCTCTTTCATTTTTAACGCGCCTTCCATTGCTACCGGATAAAACATCCCTCTGCCTATGTAAAGAATGGTGGACGCATCCTTGCACAATGCTACGGCATCCGAAAGATCCGTATTGAGAACCTGGGGAAGGTACCGCTGGATCTCGAGCAACTCTCTTTCTAACAGATGATCGGAAAGAAAATTTACTATCTGCATAAATGCGGCGACCTGCGAGAGAAACGACTTTGTAGCCGCGACACTCATCTCAGGACCGGCTCTCGTATAGATAACGGATGAGGCTACGCGCGTAATGGAACTTCCAAGAACATTGGTTATTGCCAGCGTCTGTATACCAAAACTTTTGGCAAGTTTTAGGGCCGCTATCGTATCTGCCGTCTCTCCAGACTGTGAAACACCGATCACGAGATCTGTATTTGGCGTTGGGAAGTACTTAAATTCGGATCCAAGTACCACCCGGGCAGGGATGCGGCAGATGCTCTCCAACAGATAGGAAAAGACCATAGAGGCATTTGCCGAGGTGCCGCAGGCAACGATCGTTATGGAGTGTGCCTTTCTGATCAGATCCACCGCTTCATTACAGCGTTTAACTGATGAAAGGGTATTTGCAAAGGCCTCCGGTTGTTCAAAGATCTCTTTCAGCATATAATGTGGAAAGCCTCCTTTTATAGCCTCTTCAACATTCCACTCGAGCTCGGTGATCTCCCGTGAGATGGGGACACCGGCATTATATATTTGGTATCCGCTCTTGGTGATCTCAACAACATCATCCTCTTCCAAATACACCGCTTTATGCGTATACTCCAAAAGTGGGAGAGCGTCAGATCCAAGAATAAATTCCCCGTCTCCGATCCCAAGAACAAGAGGGCTCCCATCTCTGGCAGCAATGATTTTTTCCTCCCCTTCGACGATGATCAAGAGAGCATATGATCCTTCGAGCAGGGGTAAGATACTTGATACAGCTTCAAGTAAATTCCCCGTGTACTTTTCGGCAATCAAATGTGGGATAACTTCTGTGTCGGTCTCTGATGAAAAAACAACCCCGCGCTGCTCCAGTCCTCTTTTCAGATCCGTATAATTTTCAATGATACCGTTATGAACCACGGCGATCTTCTTTTTTTCATCAAGATGCGGGTGAGAATTTATTTCGCTTGGGGCACCGTGCGTTGCCCAACGCGTGTGTCCTATCCCAATAGTACCGGTCAGATGATTGGCCGAGGTAGCAGAGTCCGATATTTTTCCAAGATGTCTGTGAGTCGAAAGTGATGGAGAGAGGGTGGCGATCCCATAGGAATCATACCCTCGGTACTCTAATCGTAATAGACCAGAAGTGCATACCTCAGCCGCCTCACGGTAGCCGATATACCCCACGATCCCACACATCTCAGATCACCAAGGTGTTATCCGGTATTTCTTTTTCTAGGATCTTTCCGCCTTGAATGACGGCATTGTTCCCGATCACTCCATCTTTGATGATGGTGAAGGGGCCAATGGTCACACGATCCCCACACACGGCACCAAACTCCCCTGATACAGTTGAGAGATGATCGCTGCACACACATCCCTCCCCTAGAACCGTATCAACGACCCGGGAATGGGATCCGATGACACAGTCATTCATGATGATACTGTTTTCTATGTAGGTGAATGGCTCGATCGTGACACGGGATCCGATGGAGCTGTTTGGCCCTATACATACATGGGATCCAATCCTGCTTTCCTCGCCGATAACCACCGGACCAAGAATAACTGCGCCAGGCCCTATCCAACTTTTCTTTCCGATCGATACATGCCCTTGGATAATAGCGTTTTTCTCAACAGTACCTGATATCTTTTCTTTAACCTGTTTGAGCAGATTTTTGTTTATTGTAAGCAGATCTTTAGGATAGATGGCGTCCTGCCAGTCATTTGCCAGAACAACAGAGAATATCATTCCTTCGTTTATTCGGTTTTGCAAAGATTCGGGGACCGACAGCTCGCGGATCTTTGCAAAAAACTCTGGGGTGAAAATACCGATCCCACAACTTACCAGTGATCCGGGCATAACATCAATCGGTTTTTCCACAATGCCGGTCAAGACACCATCATTCCTGGAAATCACACCAAAGTTTGTAGGGCATGGATGAGGCGCCACGAGAACGGCATTTTCTTTATCTATTATCATACGCAGCGATTCAGCGTCGATATAATTGTCTCCCGGAAGAACCAGAGTTTTTGTATGAATATGCTCCTTTGCCATTGACAAGGCATGAGCTGTTCCCAGTTGCTTGTCCTGAACGACCACCCGTACAGGAACGGGGTAGGTATTCAGAAATGTCATCACCTGTTCCTTTTTGTATCCAACCACAACCGTGATATCACGAATACCAGCTGCAACGACCGAGTTTAGAACATGTTCGAGAATTGGACGGTTTGTTACCGGCAGCATGGCCTTTGGGCGATTTTTTGTCAGCGGGCGAAGGCGTGTGCCTTCTCCTGCAGAAAGAATCACTGCCTGAATATTAGATGTCATGTTATTTCACCACCGTTTTATTTTCAATTGTCCCGGACACAAGAGTGTGGGGTGCGACTTTTGTTTCACTACCGATCGATGATCCGGTATTGATGGAACAATTGATTCCAAACAGCACATCGTCTCCGATGACTGCCCCAAACTTCTTTCGGCCGGTGGAGATCCCGCCCACTTTTACCGGTCCATGATCATGACGAAGGTTCGCGATCTTCGTTCCGGCACCAAAGTTGCATCTGCTTCCGATCACACTGTCACCAATATAATTGTAATGCGGGATCTTCGTATCATCAAAGATGATGGAGTTTTTGATTTCCACAGCATGACCTATGTGACAGTTGTTCCCGACCGTGGTTCCCGGCCGAAGATATGCATTCGGCCCGACGATCGTGTTTTCGCCTATGATACAAGGGCCTTCAATATAGGTCCCGGATTTGATCACGGATCCTTTTCCAAGGATCAGTTGACCTTTGATGGCCACATTTGCTTCAATGGTCCCATGTACTTCTCCAGAAATGGTCTCGAGGAGATGTTCATTTGCATTCAGCATGTCCCATGGATACCCCACATCCATCCAAATTGAAAGGGGATAGGCGGTAAGTTTTCCATCTGAGATGTAATCGGTCAAGGCATCAGTCAGTTCATATTCCCCTCTGGACGAGGGAGATATTTTTTTCAGGATGGTAAAAATTTCCGGTTTAAAAAGATAGGCACCAGCGTTGATGATGTTTGATTTTGGGTGAAGGGATTTTTCTTCCAGTGAAGTGATCTTTGTATTTGCAACGGTGACCACGCCAAAACTCTCTGGATGAGTGGTTGTTGAGGTCGCCATCACGGGGCTTTGCATACCAATGATCTTTTTGATATCGGAAAGTTCAAGGATCATGTCGCCGTTAAGCATTAGAAATGTATCTTGTATGAACGGTTCGACGGTTTTCAAGGCGTCAGCGGTCCCCAACTGTTTTCTTTGAACAACATAGCGGATCGATACGCCGAACGTTGAACCGTTGTCAAACCATGAGCGAATCGCTTCTTCATGGTACCCTACAACAAGAAGGATATCCGTGATACCTGCATCACGAACGTTTCTTATGAGATGTTCGATCATGGGCTTTCCCGCTAAAGGCAGCATGACCTTTGGCCGGGATGTTGTGAGGGGCCGCATACGAGATCCTTCACCTGCTGCTAGAATTACACACTGCATATATTACTCCTTTATCCGATGCATCTCATGATGGATCCTGGCCATACCTTCATCCAGCATACGCTTCGCATCATCTTTGGTTTTTCCTTCAGCTGTACAGCGGATCTTTGGTTCGGTCCCGCTGGCACGGATCAGACACCATCCGTTTTCCTCGGCGAATCTGATCCCGTCTGTTGGCTTTTCTGTGCCGAGTCCTGAAAGGATCTCTTTTCCATGGTTTGTCACGAGAGCGTCCCGAAGGATCGTATATCTCGGCATTGCATCAAGCTCCTCTGCTACATTCCATTCGCCTGAGATCTCAGCGAAAAGTGCGGCTGCGTAGGGTCCATCGGGACAAAGGGAATGTTTTGGGAAGATCCAACTTCCCGAAGGCTCACCACCAAATGTTCCCCACGAGATAAGTTCCTCTGAAACAAAACTGTCACCGACCGAGGTTCTCCGGACCTCGGCGATCTCTTCAATTGCCATGGAGGCATCCACGGTCGTTACGACCTGTTTTGCATTCAGATACTTCGCAAAAAGCATGAGAAGATGATCGCCGTCAATGTACCGTCCGCGGTTGTCAAATGCCATCATTCGATCGGCATCCCCGTCATTCACGACTGCACAGTCAGCATTGATCATTTTCATCAGCTTGGGGATGTGAAGAAGATTTTTTTCCAAGGGTTCGGATGGGCGTGCAAATTTACCAGACGGGTCACAATTGATCGGGATGACCATGGAACCGGACTCTTCGAAGAGTTTTGGCGTGATCTGGCCTCCTGCCCCATTCCCACAATCCACGACTATCGTCAATTTTTCGGGAATACAAACCGAACCAAGAATAGCTTCTTTATGTGGGGTAATAAGATCAGCATCCGTTAAGACGCCCTGGTTATCCCACTCACTCCACGATGGATGTTGTATTGTATCTTCGATCTCTTTTTGCTGAGCAAGTGTATAGGACGACCCATCAGAACGGAAGAGTTTAATCCCGTTGTAGGGCTCCGGGTTATGCGAGGCGGTTATCATAACTCCTGCTTCAGCAAATCCAGCGGCAAAGGCAACAGTTGGGGTGGGGCATATCCCCCCATAGACAACATCCGCCCCATTGCTGATCAATCCAGAGATCACGGCGTTTGCCAAAATATCCCTGGTGGTCCGTGAATCTGTCCCAAGAACAACATGTTTTGCAGTTTGTGCAACCGCGGCTCCTACTATTGGAGCAAGGGAAAGAAGATGCTGATCAAACATCTGTCTGATACCGGAGGAGCCAAAAAGCATAATGACTGTATTTACGTGTTTGTTAGAGTTAAATTATTAGGTCCCATAGGGACACCAAAGTTTTTTCGCAAGCAGTGAGGCCACTCCTGCACATGACGGACCAACAAACAAAAGCTCTTTTTCCAGTTGGATCGCCTCATCGATTTCGGCAAGAAGATCATTGTCCAGTAATGCATCGCCGGTCACGACGATAACATCGGCTTCTTCTAAAAGTAATGTTTGAAGTATCTGCGGGATGTCACGACCAAGGATGTAAACATTTTTACCACAAAGATACTGGACCAGTTCTTCATGACAGTCCGAAAAATTTACGGTTGGACATGGTCCGAGTTTACGAACCAGCATCAGAAAACCTGCGACCACCGTCAAAGCCCCTGCGGCCGCTGCTTTTGTTTTCGGGGTTTTAAGCGGAGCATCATAGAGATTTTCAAGCCGCATTTTTGCACAGAAAGGCTCGGTGGACGAGATCTCAGCAACACTCCCGCCAAAACACACCTCAAGACAACTGCCAGTACAGAACTGGCATATGTGATGATCTGGCCGGCTCATATAGACAAGATCGCCGTCTTCGGTACCCATGCCAGAAGCAGCTTCACGTAATTTTCTAACAGCATCAAGTAATATCATAATAAATCATCCAGTAAAACGACTCGGGCGGGTGACGCATCCGCTCCTTCTATTTTTAGCGGGAGAGCGATCATTTGATACACGCCATCCAAAACCTTCGAGAGATCGAGCATTTCAATGATAACGATCTCATTCTTCAATAAAAAACGATGAATATCATCATCTCCGATGGAATCTGTGTCGCATCCTACAGTTCGGGTCCCATTGTCCAGAAGGGTTTGTGCCGTGTCCAGAGATAATGGAACTGCATTTTTAAAAAAAACTGCCTTGCAAGTATTTTTCGGGAGAAAGGGTGAGGTCACGACCTCAACAGAACAGATAAGATCATTCAGATCAAGTTGATCGATGGTTGTTCCATTCGGAAAAAAGTGTGCAGGAGCATCGATGTGAGTGCCGGTGTGCGTGCCAAGGGACAGGGAGGAGATGTAGGCATCTCCTGCCTTCATCAATGCCCGTTGAAATTCCGGATCCCCAGGATATACATACATCCCGGGATGCAGCCCGACACTCACATCATAGATCTTCATTCAGAAACCTTGGTCGGCAGAGTCGATCGCATTCTCGATCTGCTTCTGAAGAGCATCCGGCAGACCTTCGATCCTGATATCCAAAAATCCGCGGATGATGGTTGCGGTTGCTTCTTCCTCCGAAAGTCCGCGTGCCATGAGATACTCGATCTCATCTCTGGCGATCTTGCCGACCGCTGCTTCATGAGAAAGCTCGATGTCGACAACACGTCCGTCGATCTCGGGGATCGCGTGCATAATGCCGTCTTTTAAAATCAATCCGCGGCATTCGATATGGCCTTTTGTCTGAGCGACTTCAGCTATGATAGCGCCCCGAGATATGATCGTTCCGCCATTTGTAATGGCACGGGTGATAAGTTCGGCGCTGGTGTTAGGCGCCTGAAGAACCGCCCTGGAACCAGCATCGATGTGTGACCCGGGTCCGGCAACGATGACACTGGAAAAGCGTGCGACCGCACCCTTGCCTTTGAGGAAGGCGGTCGGGTACATCTGGATCATCTTGGTTGGCCGCATACAAACGTAGTTTGAGAGGAATGTCCCCCCTTCTTCGATAACGGTTGCCGTACGCGGGAAGACCTCGATCTCCTCACCCCATGTATGGATCATTGTAGAGGTAACTTTCGCATTTTTGCCAACATAGATCTCATTGATCCCGTAGTGCGCACCCTCCTTTGTTTTCAAGGAGCTTGCACATCCTGAGATCAGATGGACCTCAGCTCCTTCTTCGGCAATGACTATGTTGTGGACGGTTTGAATCGCGTCTCCTTGCAGGAACATACAGCTCTGAAGCGGGAAGGTGGTTTTTGCTCCTTTATGGGCAATGATGACATACCCTTTCTGAGGGCGGTCTGCGACGTACTGCGTGTACTGATCTTTGTCTGCCGGCACAATATTCCAGCAGTACTCCTTGAGCCACTCATATTTCTCAAGTGCTTTTTCGATCATCAGCACCTCTATACCTTCCGTCTCGGATCCTGCGTGAAGGACATGATCATTTACGAGAAGGAAACTTCCAGCTCGTCCTTCCATAGAACTGGTGTTGATCCCGGTCAACTCAAGGCGTTCTTTATCTTCGGGGCTGATCCCCGAGAATTCATTCATTTCCGGCATGCTATACAGTCCTTGTATCCTGATGTTTTTACACTTTTAAGAATTTCACGCGGGTTTCCGGTGCACTGCAAATATCCGTCGATCAAAACATAACCAACATCAGCCTCAAGATAGTCAAGGATGTATCCGGTGTGAGTGATGATTAGTCCTGATTTAGTACGGCTTTTCATGGGGATCTCCTTTTCCAGAAGAGAAGCAGCGGCGTTTCCAAGAAGAGCCATATTTTCCACATCGACCCCGCTTTCGGGTTCATCCAGCATCACAAACGAAGGATTCTGGACGGTAAGCTGCAGGATCTCACTGCGTTTGATCTCCCCACCAGAAAATCCCGCATTGACATCTCTATCGAGAAATGCGGTCATGTTCAGCTTTTCCACGATCCTCGGGATCCGCGCCTCATCGATGGTCTTTGTTGCATTGATGAACTTACCAAGTTTCAAACCAGATATTGTAGGAGGGCGCTGAAACATGATGCCCATGCCAAGTTTTGCACGTTCATGGACTGGTTTTTCTGTAACGTCAACGCCATTAAAGATTATTTTACCGGCGGTTACCTTGGAGGAGGCAAAGCCCATTATTGTTCGTAGAAGTGTGGTTTTTCCCGATCCATTAGGGCCAAGAAGAACATGTGTTTGCCCATCCGGCACAATGAGTGATATGCCGTGCAGAACTGTACGTCCACCAACTTCTACATGCAGGTTTTCAATCTCAAGCATGAAAAATCACGTTATTGTTTTGTCGTCTGTAATTGTAAAGATGCGTATTTGAGTAAAGATGGTTTTTCACAGAAACATGTCTTTTATCTCAATTTTTTGCACATGATTCCAAAGACAATTTGAGCTCACATACCAAAAATAAGGTAAAATATACCGCAGATAGACCATCAAGAAATGAGGTCCGAGGCATTATCGGACCGCGCGGTTTGGGATATATATACTCTGGAGTCGATTTTTATTTATGACGAGCGTTGCTTTAAACTCAATCGCAAAACGTGCTGAAGGATACACAGTTATTCAGAGAAAAAATCAGCTTTCTAAACTTTGTTGGTTTGCATCAGAGAGCTGCGAACATGCTCTCCCAGAAAAACAGCAGAATTATCTTATCTGCTGATACTCTCATGCAGGTTCTCAGTAAGGCATTCACACCGGGCATATTTCGGAGAACAGAGACCCAGGGGAGAAAAAATCAAAATATCCCCGGTACATTTGAGATAGACACACCGGAAGGTACCTGTCTAGCGAAGCAAACCACGAGAATCTATCCAGATTATTTCATTTCAGAAGAGAGTATTCGCGAAAAATGTATGCGTGAATTGACCTTGGTCCCTGGGATCGGCCCTAAACGTACACACGACTACCGAACAAAAGGAGTCGTTACCCTTACTGATTTGAAAAATACCCGCTGGCAGGAATCTGCATTAGAGATCGCGGATGTTATCGAGAACGGTACGCCTAAAGATATTATCCGGATCTTTCAGGATGTTCATCGAGGAAATGATCCGCTTCTTCTAGGTTTTTCGCACGCACTTCCAAAAGATGATCTGCTGTATTTTGATATTGAAACCCTAGGGATGTTTCAGTCCCCAATCATTCTTTTCGGGTGTGGTGTTTGGAAAGATAATGAACTAACTGTTACCCAATATCTTCTTCGGGATATTGAAGATGAAGCAGCGGCACTGTATATGACCGCTCAGTTTTTTAGAAAACATGCCCATGTCGTCACCTACAATGGAAAGGGGTTTGATGTGCCGTATCTGAATAACCGTTTGACCTATTATGGAGAGAAAACAGTTCGACCCGATCTGCATTTTGATCTTTTGTATCCGACCCGAAAACTTTACAAAACAGATCTTCCTGACTGTTGTCTGGGGACGGTGGAAAAATATGTACTTCACACACCAAGAGTGAACGACCTTCCAGGTTCTCTGGTCCCATCATATTATCAGAGTTATCTTCGAACGAGAAATTCAGCGTATCTCTCACCGATTTTAGAACATAATGAACTGGATGTTGCAAATCTTGCAACACTACTACGAACTGAGTGTGAGGCAATCTATGGATGATAAAAATATGTATGTGACCTGTGAAGAGGCGAGGGATCCGAGATATCAGATGCCAAAGCAGCCGATATCAAAAGATATCACCCGGTATCTTACAGAAAAAAACATCCAGCTCTACACGCATCAGGCGGAAACCTTTGATCAAGTTTCAACAGGAAAAAATGTAATTTTAACCACATCTACCGCATCAGGAAAGACACTTGCCTACACTCTTCCGGTTTTGGAACGACTTGCCAAAGATCCTGATGCGACGGCAGTGTTCATTTATCCGACCAAGGCACTCACACGTGACCAGTTGATTTTTTTAAAAGAGATCGATGCAGTTCTTCATGCAAAAACCAAACCTGAAATCTATGATGGCGATACCAAACCGGAGCTTCGTTCTAAGATCCGCGCAGAGTCTCGACTCATTCTCACAAACATGTATGAGCTTCATCATATCCTTGCCTGGCGGGCAAAATGGGGCGATTTCTGGACAAATCTTTCGTTTGTGATAATCGATGAAGCACACAGATATCGAGGGATTTTTGGATCCAACACTGCACTTCTCATACGAAGACTCCGGCGTATATGTAATTTTTATGACGCTGACCCACAGTTTATTCTTTCATCAGCAACCTTAGGTGAAGCGGATTCGTTTGCAGAAAAACTGACAGGGTTGCCATTCATTGAAGTCAGTAATGACGGTTCCCCACATGCAAAAAGAACATTCAGGATCTATTCTCCTGAAAACAAAAGCAGTACCAAAGCTGCCGCAGAAATGATCAATGCTCAGATAAATGCCGGCATGCAGACCTTATGTTTCACTCGCTCGAGAAATGCCGCAGAAATAACCGCTTTACGATGCAACGAAGAGCACCCGACCGGAAACATTGCCTCATATCGTGGAGGATATCGTCCGTCTGAGCGTAAAGAGATCGAGTCGGGTCTGAAAAACGGCCGCTTATCCGGTGTCATCAGCACCAACGCTTTGGAGGTCGGGATAGATGTTGGAGGCCTTGACTCGGTTGTCATCAGCGGATTTCCTGGATCTATGGTCTCTTTTTATCAGCAGGCGGGACGCGCCGGGAGAAATGGACAGAACGCACTCATCACATTCATTGCCGGGCAAAATCCTATCGATCAGTACTATGCCAGAAACCCGGAGGCCTTTTTCAGCGCACCCAATGAACTGATCATTCTTGGCATAGAAAATCCCTACATCCTTTCTTCTCATATCCAGTGTGCCGCAGCCGAACTTCCGTATAAGCCTGAACGGGATCGGAAATATTTTGGTGATATGGCCGCTGAAGTGATAGTCGCACTCAAAGACCAGCTTCTTGTTGCCAGTACTTCGAAAGGGTATGTCTACTGCGGCGAGAAAAATCCAGCTCAGAACACTCCATTCTTTGGAATGATCGGAAAAACATGGAGAGTCATGTATGGAAAAAACACTCTTGAAACCATGGATGATAGCCAAGCATACCGGGAAGCATACTCTGGCGCAATACTATTCCATCAGGGTGAACGTTATCGCGTGGAGGCCATCGAACATGAATATCATATCATTAGAGTAGGCAAAACATCCGATCATTATTCAACCAAACCGATCTCGACAACTGAGATCTCCATCAAGTTCAAAGAAAAAACTACAAGACACAACGATCTTCTCGTAAACTTCGGCGAGGTTGTAGTCTCATCCCATATCCTTGGTTATTCCGTGATTGAATATGATCAGATCGTGGCAACACATGAACTGGATGTATCTCCGAGGAAATTTACCACGAAAGCCTGCTGGATCACGATAGATGAAGAGTGCGGTCTCAAGCCAGAGGAGTTCCCGGGTTCACTCCACGGTGTTGAACATGCCCTCATCTCTGCTATCCCGCATTATGTTATCTGTGACAGGGCCGATATCGGCGGTGTTTCCACACCATTCCATTGTGATACAGCGGCCCCCACGATATTCATCTATGACGGAGTCGAAGGAGGCATAGGTCTTGCAGAAAAAGCAATCGAACTTTTTCCAGATATCCTGTCATTTGCGAAGGATATCGTGACCGGTTGTTCATGCAAAAATGGCTGTCCCTCCTGTATCCACTCACCAAAATGTGGAAACAACAACCAACCCCTTGATAAACCCGGGACTGGTTCACTTCTTAGGTACTTGGAACGTGAATCCAAAAAAACGTAGTCTATAAATAATCCTAATGTAAATTCTTAATATAGGTTTAAACCATGAAAATCGAGAATATTGGTGTATCTTCCGCAGCATTTGTTGTGGGAGGAGTTATGAGTGTCCTGTGGGCGATCCTTGGAATACTTAAAGGTGTGCTCCTGATGTTTAATCTCCAGCTTGACATGGGATTCACACTCGGACTTGGACTTGGCATTTTTGAAATTTTAGTCTATTTCATTGTTTATGCGATCGCAGGATTCATTCTCGGTGCACTTGCCGGAGCAATTTCTGCAGTTGCTTATAACAAATCTGTGAAATTATTCGGCGGACTTGACATAACGCTAAAAGAATAATAAACAGATCAACTCATTTTTATCAATCAAAGAAAGCTATTTTTTGATATGGTGTAAAGCACACGGATAATATAAAGTCTATAAAGCAGGTATTTTCGAATTGAAATACCTATAAAAGAAAAATGTGTGTGAGATCCTTGAAAAAAAGGATCGGTTATTTCTGATCTGCGAAGACTGCCTTAAGACTCTCTTCAAGGAAGTCAAGGCCTCTTTTAACATCATCCAGATTCTTGCCGCCGGTCAGAATGATCTTTCCGGACGAGAAGAGCAGTGCCACGATCTTTGGATCTTTGATGCGGTACACGAGACCCGGGAACTGTTCCGGCTCATACTCGATCGCTTCAAGAGAGAGGGTAGCAACCACACGGTTTAAGTTGATGAATCGGCCGATGTCGTAGGAGCAAACTATGTTGGTCACAGCGACCCTTGGGACATCCAGAACCTTGACGCCCGCTTCTTTGAGAGACGCAAGAACCTTTGAGAGACCTTCATCTAACGCAGCTTCATTTCTGATACCGGTAAGAACGACCTTGCCAGATGAGAAGATGAGCGATGCCATTTTCGGATTATCAATACGATACACTGCACCGGGGAAACGTTTTTTATTGAGTTCGCACCCGTCAATTTTTTCAGATATCTCTGTAAGATCAATCGCTTCGGCAATTACGCCAGAGGCGACGATATTTTCAATCTTCAGAGAGGCGTATGTTTTCCCTTCCATCTTTAATAAATGGAGCATGGAGGAGCATAATACTTCGCGTTCGAGACAGGGCTGTTTTCGTTAAGAAAAACGGTAGATCATTACAAAGTTGGTGCAGGGAAGTGGGATTAGCAGGAGAATGAAAGCTCTCACCATATTTTTCTTTTTATTGGATCTGAATTTTTCAAACTCGGGTTAAAACTCTTATATCATCTTGGTTCTCTCGAAAATCAGGCTTTTGCGAGGTATAATATGCGGGAACGCTCAATACTAATTATATGCTGGAACTACTGGTGACCATAATATCGGCCGCTTTTATGCTGATCGTTATCTTGGATCCTCTTCTTTCGGTCTCTATGTTCATCAATTTGACAAGAGACCTCCAAAAAGCCGAGATGATCAGACAGGCGTTTATCGCGACCGGGGTCGCCGGTGTTCTAATGGTGACATTTTTGGTATTCAATGACCTCCTGTTCGATCTGCTTGGTATTGAGCTGGAGAGTTTCAAGGTCGCAGGGGGTATCATTCTTTTTATCCTAGGTCTGCAGATCGTTTTAGGGCTGAACATCGGAGGTTCCTCGGCTGGACATAAGAGTCTGGAGAGCAAAGACCGGATCGGTAAAAAATCCATGGCAGGTGTCATCATCGGCACGCCAATTATGTGCGGACCAGGAACGATCACCACCGTGATGATTTTAGGGGCACAGGAAGGCATCCTTCTAACGCTCGCAGCGGTAATTATTGCTCTTTTTTGTATCTGGCTGATCCTGGTCTTCTCGACTCAGATCAAGAAACTCCTTGGAGAAACCATGTTGGTGATCCTGTCCAAGATCGTAGGTCTTTTGTTGACGGCCATCGCCGTTCACACCATCTGGACCGGGATCCTAGGTTTGATCGCCCTTTCGTTTATCTGAACATGGTGATCTTCAGCCCCGCACAGACCGAATTTCTTGTCTTTGATCTGGAGGCTTTTGTTCCTCCTCGGGATCGAATAAAACGAACCGGCGCCTCCCTCGCCGTGAATGCATTTCGCGAAGGTCACATCCTCCTTGGAGGTGTTGTGCACAGCGGACGGCCGCTCGTTGGTGAGATCGCTTTGGACTACGCGCACTACTGGATGTGGCGAGAGGGCGGCGAAAAAGAGGTGGTGACCTCGCTCTATCAGGTATTTGCCCGGATGTGGGCAAATGTCAAAAATAAAAAAATGATCCAGGCAGATCCTGTCGTCTGTGGGGTCGGGATATCGACCTTTGACATGCCATTCCTGCTCATGAAATGTCTTCAGTTTCAGGTGGCCCCACCCGAAGAAATCTACGACACGATCGGCAAGTGCCGGGTCTTGGATCTAGCGATTGCCGGAATAGGATTTGTTTCAACCGGGAGCCCGATCCTGCATCCCTGTTCGCATAATCAGCTTGCCGATGCTCTTCTCCCGGAAAGGGAAAGAAAACCGACCGGGAAAAAGGTGTGGGAGATGATGGATGCCAAGGAATATGAGGCAGTTGAACTGCGATGTGAAGCAGAGGTCCGGGAGATGGTGGAGATCTCAAACCGGATGCTTCTCAGCTGTCGATATCCCCGTAATACGGTTTAATGTCGAGGACGGGTGTATTGTCGAGAGCCTCAAGCCCTTTCACAGTGATCACCAGATCGTTGATAGAGATGATCGTGACCAGAGTGAGAGAGATCGGGTTTGGACGGACCGGAGCACGCGTCGAGAACACGCCGCGCATCTCGCCTTTTCCGTGACCATGCGGTTGTACTTTGAGGATATCACGATCCGCACGATCGAACCAGCAGAGAATGAAGACTTTGTCCCCGGCAGAGAGACCAGAGAGACCTTCCCTATATTTTTCATAGATCGTGATCCTGCTAGGTTTATCGGTAAATATTCCTTGTTTGGGGGCATCGGCCGCTACATTGAACGGTGAGTGGACGATGCCTACTGGCATGCACTCGATCTTTTTTGGCGCAGGGATCGTTTTGCTCGAGAGAAGATCCAGTGCATTGTTACATAACCAGTCGCATGAACCCACATAGGCATTCTCACGAGGAACGTGTGTGTATGTCACCAAAGCAAACTTCGCGGCAAGCTGCTTTGCTTTTTCGTATAACGGCAAAAGATCGGGTGAACGGACCGCATATTTCCCGCTCATCTGAGAGATCATCAGGTTACTGTCAGAGAACACCTTGAGCTTGGTACTATTTGGGGTGCAGTATTTTCCGGCTCGGGAAAGAGCGGCGGTCATGGCCGAGTACTCGGCCACATTATTGGTTGCCCGCTCTAACGTCAGAACGTCAGATTCCAGCACCTCGTCACCCCGCAAGATCAGCCAGGCGGAGGCTGCCTTGCCAGGGTTTCCCCGGCTTGCTCCATCGGTGTAGATCGTCAACTCGTCCATGGAATAGTAACACGACCTATACTTTAATTAATATGCCTGTCTGAGTATAGAATATGGAAAAAATTACTATCCATGTGGGAAAACATAGTCTGACTGCGTCGAGTACGCTCAACGGCGGCAACATCTCCCCGAAGATAGATCTTCAGGGTGTGCCAAAGGACATTCAGTATGTGGCTATGATCGTACAGAACAAATCCGGTGCCGAGACCAACAAATGTATCTGGTCTATCTGGAACATTCCATCGGTCGGATACATTCCTCCAGGATATGAAGCAGGAGCAGCTCCGAAGTTCCCATTCCCCGCAGTCCAGGGTGTAAATGACTTTGGTGAGCATGCTTGGCATGGTCCTTCACCGGGACTCGGCGTCATGGACCGACTTCTCTTTCAGGTATTTGGAAGGAACGAACCGCTGACCATCTCAGCAGATTCTAAAATGGATGAGGTGATCGAGGCACTCCGCGACGGAAAAACCATTGCTCACGGAAGTCTTGAAGTCACCTATCATGGTTAATCATCCCTTTTTTTATTCTCCCTGATAGCGGTATGAGAATACTTTAAAAATAGAATATAAAAATGATATTGGATTATTGTATTTGCAAAAGTTTCATCGCGATCAGATCCTCGTAGATCTTCTTGACCGCACGCTCTGCATCGAGTGTTTTCTTCCCGCCGGTGATGATCAGTTTTCCCGAACCAAACAGCAATACGACCACTTTTGGGTCATCAAGCCGATAAACAAGTCCTGGAAACTGTTCGGGTTCATACTCGATCTTGTCCAGATTGAAGCTCATTGCAATTTTGTTCAGATTGATCCTATTGCCAAGATCTGCTGAGGTGACGATGTTTTGTACGATGTATGTAGGATTATCGAGGATCTCGATCTTTAGATCCTTTAATAGCGCGACAAGATACGCCAATCCTTTGGTCAGATTCTCAAGACTTTTTGCCCCGGTCAGTACAACTTTGCCGGAACCAAATACCAAGCAGGCAATTTTTGGATCCTGTATGCGCAGAACCACCCCCGGAAAACGCTTTTTATTATATTCAGCTCCCGGAATCTGAGCAGCAAGAGACACCAGGTCCAGACTGTCATTCACCTTGGTTGATGCGACAATATTCTCAATCTTCAGTGAGTCTTCGGGAAGTTTTGACATATTTATAAGATATTACAGATAAGCATATAAACTCTCGTGTCATCTGCATTAAAAAAGAGTGAAGAAAATTTGTTTAGTCGTATTCACGCCAGGTGTGTTTACACTTAGTGCATCGGAAGAATCTGACCTCAGACTCATCTGCACTGCGCAGCTGGCGAAGCCACCACTCGGCTATGTTGTGGCCACAGTTTGGGCATTTGACCGCAGTCGTTGGTTTGGTTCCAATATCCATGCCTTCTTCCACGATCAGGATGTCGCTTTCCTGCATGTACGCGACTTTTTTCATCTGCTCCTTATTCTCGGCGGTGATGGTTTCGCTATATCCACATTTAGAACAGCATAACAAGCCATCCTTTGATCTCATCAGCTTCCCGCAACTTGGGCAGAACATCATAGAATACTCAATTGGTTTTACAAAGTTAAATACCCTTATGAAATCTTCAGGTTCGTCTAGCAAACCCATTTATCTGACCGGTTCTAATTAATAAGAATTACATGCTGGAAACCCTGATCCTTTGCGCACTTATCATCAGTCTTGTTGCATTTCTTCTCACGCTGATCCCGTGGGAATACGATAAATATACAGCGATCGTTGCCTGGATCATGATGGAACTCAGTTTCCTTCTGATGCTTCCGGGTCTCCTTGAGGAGGGAAATATCTTCTATCCGGCACTTATCATCGCCGGCATACCGCTCATTTATATCACGGTCAAACGCCTGCTGATCAAGGACCCGCATATCCTCAGGCTCACCTATGCAATGGCGATAATCGGGGTCGTCTATGCTCCATTTGCGTTCATCACAGAACTCGGTAACTGGCTTATTTCAGTGGTGGTTTTCTGTATCCAGCGAGTTTTTGACGCGATCGGTTTTTCGTACACCATGGCAAGTTGGGACATATTCGAGTCGGTCTGGGCCATACCGGGAATGACTCAAGGGTACATGGATCAGATAATTCTGGGTTGTACTGGGATCACGGCGATCGCGATCCTTCTTGGAGTCATCGCTCTTACAAAGACCTCGTGGAAACAGAAGATCGGTCTGACACTTCTCGTTTCTATCCCGATCTTCGTTATCAACATATTTCGAAACGTGTTTGTTATCATGGCATATTTTGGGCAGTGGTTCCCTTGGTTCGAGGAGTCCTTCTCTCATCCAACGATCCCCGGATACACGAGTTTCTTCTGGTCGCACAATGTCATCTGTGAAGGAGCGGCGTTCCTTCTTATTCTCGTGATCGCCTATTTCCTTTTCCGTTTCTCACCTGGACTCGTGAGCAACATACGAAATATCCTGCTGATTTATAGAGACGATCTCAAGTCTATGCTAAAAATAGGTCAGAGGAAATAATCATGGACTGCCCATTCTGCACTGAAGACGCCTGTCTGTTTGGAAACACTCTTGCCTATGTAAAATGGGATCTCTATCCGGTCTCACAGGGTCATGTTCTCATCATCCCGCGCCGGCATATTGCTTCTTGGTTCGATCTCACACCAGATGAGCATGCAGCCGTGAGCGAACTGATCGGACGTGCGAAAAAGCATCTGGATACGATATACGCGCCGGCAGGATACAACATCGGGGTCAACTGTGGGGAAGCAGCCGGCCAGACGGTCATGCATGCCCATATGCATCTCATTCCAAGATATACCGGTGATGTTCCTAACCCTCGCGGAGGAATAAGAGCCGTGATCCGGGCAAAACAGGATTATCCGCACATACAATAACGCCATTTATATAGGATGAACGAGATTAGATACTATTTATATGTACAAATCCATCAACGAAATTAATGAACGTATTCGTGATGGAAGTGTTCGTGTGGTCAGCGCTGAAGAGATGCCGGATATCGTCGACGAACTCGGCGTTACCGGAGCACTTCGTGAAGTGGACGTGGTCACCACCGGCACTTTCGGCGCGATGTGCTCGTCCGGGGCTTTTTTAAACTTCGGTCATTCTGAGATCCCCATAAGGATGGAAAAGATCTGGCTGAACAATGTAGAAGCATACGCAGGTCTAGCGGCAGTCGACTGTTATCTCGGAGCGACCCAGGAATCCACCACACGAGGAGCAGAATATGGCGGAGCTCACGTCATCCAGGATCTGATCGCCGGAAAATCTGTCGAACTCCATGCACGCGCAAAGGGGACCGACTGTTATCCCAGAACATCCATAACCAACGAGTTTACTATTCAGGAACTGAACCAGGCGATCATGGTCAATCCTAGAAACTCCTATCAGTCCTACGATGCGGCCACCAATATGAGTGACCGGGCAGTGAAGACCTATATGGGATTTTTACTTCCCTCTCATAGGAATATCACGTACTCTGGAGCAGGTTGTCTTTCTCCACTCCCAAATGACCCTACCTTCTCCGTCATCGGATCAGGCACACCGATATTTATCGGCGGAGCAAACGGCGTCGTAGTTGGCGAAGGCACGCAGTCTTCTCCTGGATCTGGATTTGGGACCCTTATGACATCTGGCAATATGAAAGATATGTCGCCGGATTTCATCCGTGCCGCCACCATGACAGGATATGGTGTCTCAATGTATGTCGGGATCGGCATTCCGCTTCCTATGCTAAACGAGGAGATCGTGAAGCATACCGCGGTCCGTGATGAGGATCTAAAGACGAGCATCGTCGACTACGGCACGCCTTTCCGGGACAGACCAACGATCCGCGAGGTCACATATGCTGAACTCAAGAGCGGATCAGTCGAGATCGATGGTGAAGAGGTCCGCTGTTCACCACTCTCAAGTTACAAAAAAGCCCGTGAAGTCGCGACAGAACTGAAGACCCGTATCGAAACAGGGTCCTTCATCATGGCACTTGCTTCCAGACCGATCGATACCCTGAAGAGAAACAAACCCATGAACGAGAAGGGGTATGTCTGTCATGTCAACGAGATGATGGAATCGACCTTCGTCACCATCACTGGTAAGGAAAGTGTCAAAGAAGCAGCCAAACGCCTGCTGAAAGGCGAGACAAACCACCTGCCGGTAATCGATGCGGAAAACAGGCTGATCGGCATCCTGACCACATATGATGTCTCCAAAGCCTTTGCAAAAGATGAACAGGATATGACCGTTTCTGAGATAATGACCAAGAACGTCATCACGATCGGTCCGGACGCGCCAGCAGACTTTGCCGCGCGAAAACTTCAGCAGCATAACATCGGTGCCCTTGTGGTGGTCGATTCGAGCCGTCACATTCTCGGGATGCTCAACTCGTATGATCTTGGAGATCTTGTGGGCGGGAGGGGGCGAAGATGAAACTAAAGGTCGAGTTTGATTCTGAGGGTGTCCAGTATCCAAACATTGCCGCAGCCATACTTAAATCGGGCGTGATGATAAACGTCGAACGCGCTCTTATCGATGGTGACGAAGGCTGGGCCCTTCTTGATGTTGATGACAAGGACGCGGAACTGTTCATAGCCGCCCTTACCAGGAAAGGCGTATCGATCCGTATACAGAAGGACGCGGTGTCTCACAACCGCACAGACTGCGTGGACTGTGGACTCTGTATCGGTATCTGCCAGAAACAGGTCTTCTCATTCGACAAAAACTGGCAGCTGGTCGTCGATTCTGAGCGCTGTGTTCTCTGCGGCAGATGTGCCACATACTGCCCCCAGCGTGCATTGAGTATCCAGAAATAATGATCCGCGAGCAGTTCGCGTACCGGGAGACGATCACCACGATCCTCGCCGATGATCCTTTGCATATAGAAGCGGCAAAAGAAGGGATGATCGCGGCACGTACCGATTTTGAGCAGTATCTCAGAACCGATCCTTTTTTTCAGATGAGTTACGCACCCGTGCAAGCATCCAGAGGGGCGCCTCTTCCGGTCAAGCAGATGGCCGACGCCTCATATGAAGCGGGTGTTGGACCCATGGCTTCTGTGGCTGCCTCGATTGCCTGGGCCGGCGTTCGGTCGATGCAGGAAGCCGGGGCATCATTTGGTTTGATCGACAACGGCGGGGACATTGTCCTGGTCTCAGAAAAGGATATACGGGTCGGCATCTATGCCGGCTCTGCTCCATCTTCAGGAAAATTCGCTTTCATCATCAAACCGCAGACCGAGATCCTCGGGATCTGTACATCCTCTGCGACTGTTGGACCTTCGGTCTCTTTTGGGATCGCAGACGCCGTGACCTGTTTTTCTCGAGATCCAGCAAAGGCGGATGCATGGGCAACCGGGCTTTGCAATATTCTCACGCCGAGCAACTTTGATGAAGTTATGAAAAAAGTGGAGGGGTCATCCGTTTTCGCCGTATATGCTGTTATAGGTGACTGGATCGGTCGGTGGGGCGATCTTCCCAAAATAGTCCCCGCAAATGTCAGCTATGATCTGATCACAAAGGGTCAGGCACACTGATCTTTTGCACACTTCACCGCTTCTTGATATGCACCCGGACCTGAGAAGGCTTTCAGAAACTTTTCCCCGTTCCAGACCGCGATGAAAAAGAGGGATGTTTTTTTATCGAATCCGAAGATGATCTCGGCGAGTTCCACACTCCCAATCTTGATCCCGCGGGGGATCATTGAAGAGGGCTGAAGCAGCAAACGTTCATAGATCTCAATATCGGGCTCCTCCTCGAATGCGTAGATATAGGCCTGCAGAGCATTGGTCAGATCAGATGTACAGAGCTGCACGGCAGTTTCGACCGGAAGTTTGCGGAGCAGTTCTGCGAGTTTGAAGTCATCATCCCCGGATGCCTCATACAATTCATCCGCGAGGGATCCAAGATCAGTGTTGGAGGAATACGCCATAACAATGTACTTTTCTGTTGTGTGAATCAATAAAGTATAATGTCTCTCTCCTCCTAATTCTTAGGACATGAAAAATGAGGATGTGGACTGGACACTGTTTCATATGATCCCTGAGTGTGGAACGAAAGGAATCGCCGAACTGGTGATACAGTCCGGCTTTTTAGAGGATGAAACCAGAGCCTCACTTGTACGGCTCGAAAAAGCCTGTCTTATCCACGTAAAAGGCGAAAATGTCTGCGCCCTCTCGATCAATGATATGCTGATGATGAATGAAATAAAAAATGCCGACTGTGGTATCTACATTGAAGACGGCATCATCAAGGTAAAAAAATGAGTCTCAAACCCGAATCCTATATCCTCAGAATAGGTCACCGTCCCGAAAGGGATCAGCGTGTCACCACTCATGTCGGCTTAAGTTCCCGGGCACTTGGAGCAAGCGGAATGTATCTTGCGGCCGACGATGCGAAGGTCGCCGACAGTATCACCGATGTCGCGACCCGATTTGGCGGGACCTTCTTTTGCGAAAACAATATCAAATGGAAGTCCTGTATCACCCAGTTCAAAAAGAGCGGCGGCAAAGTGGTCCATCTCACCATGTATGGCCTTCGGCTTCAGGACGTCATATCTGATATCAGAAAAGAGGAAAAAGTATTGATCGTTGTCGGAGCAGAAAAAGTTCCTGGCGATCTCTATGAACTTGCCGACTACAATGTGGCGGTAGCGAATCAACCCCATTCTGAGATCTCCGCTCTTGCTCTATGTCTTGATCACCTGTATGAAGGAAGAGAACTTGATCTCGCCTTCCCTGATGCAGAACTTGAGGTCAAGCCAACAAAGATCGGCAAGACCACGATAAAACACGATCACGAAGAACATCTATGAAGAGCGTTCTTGTCGCCGGATACACCACCCGTCACGTTGCTGCCTCGGCAACCCGCGCCGGATATGAGGTCTATGCAGTAGACCATTTCTGCGACCAGGACCTGATATGGTGCACAAAGGATCATCGTGCCTTCGATGAACTAAGCGAACTGCCGTTTGTCATAGAAGAGATGTTCAACACCTATGATATCGATCATGTGATCACCACCTCGGGCGCTGAACTATTGCAGATTCCAAATCGACTAGGGACGCCAAGAAATGTCGCGAAACGGTTTATGGACAAGGGTAAAACGCAGGACTTTTTTGAGGAGATCGGTGTCCCGGTCCCAAAAAGACTCGGGGTTGGAGAGTATCCGGCAATGATGAAGACCCTTGCCGGAGCTGGAGGCTGGAGAAACGCCTGTATCAACTCTGACGAGGAACTTTTGGCCTGGAAGGAGTTTGTGGATCATCTCCCTTATATTGCCCAGGAACCGATCGCCGGTCATCCTGCGAGCGTCTCCTGTCTTTCGACCGGAAGCGAGGCTATGGCTCTTTGTGCAAACGAGCAGATCCTTCGGGGCGGTGAGACCTGCGCCTATGCATTTTCAGGATCTCTCACCCCATGCAAACACCCTCTTGCAGATCGAATGATGGATCTTGCAGAAAAAATCGTGGCAGAGAGCGGGTGTGTTGGCTCGGTTGGTGTTGACTTTGTTCTGACCGATACCGAGGCTTATGCGATCGAAATAAATCCGCGATTCCAAGGAACGGTCGAGACGGTTGAGGCATCACTCGGTGTGAATCTCTTCTCCCTCCACGTTGATGCATGCAGAGGAATTCTGCCGGAAAAACGACCTGAGCCGATCTGCTTTGCGGTCAGACGGATCCTTCCAGCTCCAAAAACTATCACGATCAAAAAAGAGATGTCTGTGTTACGCGAGACGATCACCGACATCCCGCATCCGGGCACATCCTTTGAAGAGGGAGAGGTCATGTTTTCTGTCACCGGATCAGGTGAAAGCCGTGAAAATGCCTTTTCCTCACTGGATAAACATATTAGGGATGCACTACAATTAATAAAGGAATGACGGTCATCACAGAAGCGCAACTCGGGAATCCGGCAATATATCAATATCTTTTGAAATTAGTTGGTGAAGATGGTCTGGAACTTCTTCGCCGTTGGTCCGATATAACGTATGAACGCAAGTGGATCGCGGCAAAGCTGGCCGATGAGGAACTCAAAGCATCCGAAAGAACACGATTCTTAGCTGAGTCCGAGCGTTCCGATGAGGAGCTGATCAGTGCTGAGCGAAGCGATGAGGAGATCGCAGAACTCACCGAGGTCAACCTGAACTCAGTTCGTCACACATTGTATAATTTATACGAACACCGGCTTGCTGAATATCGGAGGATCAAAAACAGTGAGACCGGTTGGCTCACGTATCTGTGGCTTATGCGCATGGATAACCTGAGCATTGTTCTCAAAGCCGAGATGGAAGTTGCTGCAGGAAAGCTTGCGTCACGTCTCAGATATGACGAGGCAAACGACTTCTATCAGTGCAAAAACTGCGGTATCACGACAACGTTCAATAATGCAATGACGACGAACTTTGCCTGCTCCCACTGCGGGACCATGCTCGTCCATTTTGATGATGAACTGGTCGTTGCTGCGCTGAAAAAACGTCTGACAAAGATGCAGACCGCACTTAATAATGCCTGATCATATCAACACTCTTTTTTTAGCAGGATGTGATCCTAAAGTCGTATCACACAGTTCAAAAGTTGCAGAAGTTGCCGCACGCTACACCGGAGAGTCAATCGATCCAGAGTTGGTATCTGCCGGAGCATGGCTACATGATATTGGCAGGTCAAAGACCCACACGATAGAACATGCGAGAAAAGGTGCGTCGATATGCCGGGAGCTCGGGCTTTCAGATGAGATCGCAAAGATCGTCGGGCGGCATACAGGTGCGGGGCTCACCGAAGACGAGTCAGTGCTTCTAGGTCTGCCGCCTGTTTTTGCGGTACCGGAGACACTAGAAGAAAAGATCGTCGCACATGCAGACAATTTGGTGAAAGGGTCAAAAGAGATCACAATCTATCAGCGCATGATGCTGATCGCCGATCTGCCGGCCCGTTCAAAACGAAAGATCTGGCGTCTTTCGATGGAAGTCGAGCTTCTCGCAGAGTGAGTGGGCCCTATACTCTTAATCTTTTCACATCCCATACTGTTTATCATGTTATGGCAGCCGCTCAATGTTGAGTCGTGGGTTTCGATGCGTCGCGGCTCATTGGCCGACGTAAAGGGAACAGTCGAGGCAATTATTGAGGACGTTCGCAAAAATGGCGACGCCGCTCTTTTTTCGCTGACAGAAAAGTTCGATAAGCAGAAGCTTTCCTCACTTCGTATATCCCAGGAATCGATCGATGAGGCATATGATGAGGTCGACCCTGCCCTTATACAGGCACTTATCGAGGCCGAGGCACGCATCACCCGATTCCATGAACTGCAGATGGATAAATCTCTCTGGCTCGAGGAGACGGAACCTGGCATCACCCTTGGCGTAAAAACAACGCCTCTTGACCGTGTCGGCGCCTATATTCCCGGAGGACGGGCAGCGTATCCCTCGACGGTCCTTATGACCACGGTCGCGGCCCGCGTTGCCGGCGTCCCGGAGATCGTTCTCTGTACCCCGCCTCCCGTACATCCGCTGACTCTTGTTGCACTCGATATCGCCGGCGTCACAGAAGCATACTCCATCGGCGGAGCCCAGGCCATAGCAGCTTTGGCTCTTGGTACCGAAACGATCCGACCTGTTCAAAAGATCGTAGGGCCGGGCAATGTATTTGTCACCCAGGCGAAGATGATCCTTAGGGAATATGCTGAGATCGACTTCCCGGCAGGACCAAGCGAGATAGGCGTTCTTGCCGATGATTCTGCAAACCCTGCTTTCATCGCGGCCGACATTCTCGCTCAGGCAGAGCACGATCCAAACGCCGCCTGTGTTCTGGTGACCACATCGAAAAAGATCGCTCTGCAGGTTGGTGAAGAGATCGAGAAGCAGATCCAAAACGCTCCCCGTCGGGAGATCATGGAAAAAGCTCTTTCTCATTCCGGATATGTGATCGCGGGTGATATGGACGAGGCGATTAATCTGATGAACGAGATCGCTCCTGAACATCTTTCGATCCAGACCATCGACCCGCTTTCAACGCTTGGAAAGATACGTAATGCCGGTTCGATCTTCATTGGTCCGTACACGCCGGTCGCCTGCGGAGATTATGCATCCGGAACGAACCATGTCCTTCCAACTGCAGGCTATGCAAAGAGCTACTCGGCACTGGATGTTCATCACTTCCTGAAACGATCTCAGGTCCAGATCGTGACAAGGGAAGGCCTGGATTCGATCGGCGATATCGTGGAGATCTTGGCAGAGGCAGAGGGGCTTGCCGCTCACGCCGCGTCGGTAACCATCCGGCGCACCTAATTTTTTTTATAAATTTTAAAAAAAGAAAAAGGTCAAAGTTTCTGTCCGCATTCAGGACAGAACTTGACGCCTGCTGGAACTTCGGCATTGCACTGAGGACATTTTCTGACAGTGGAAACCTTCGTGCCGCATTCCGGACAGAACTTTGCTCCTGGTAAAAGCGCCGCTCCGCAGTTTGTACAGGCAGAGCTTGTTGCAGGCGTCATCTTCTGACCGCATTCCTGACAGAATTTCGTGCCTGACGAAACCTCGGCTCCGCAGCTGCTACACTTTTCCTTCGGCTCAACTTTCTGCTCGACCTTTGGTTCGACCGGTTTTGCTGCGGCCGCTTGCGGGGCGGCAGCAACTGGCTGACCGCCGAAAGGAGCTGGCTGACCACCTGGACCTGCCATTCCTTGGGACATCATACTGCCCATACCCATACCAGCTCCCATGCCGGCACCCATCATTGCAAACCCAGCACCCTCGCCGCCTTTAGATGCGCCCTGTCCGATGCCTTCAATGGCCTTACCGGACTGGTACTGCATATAGTTCACGCCAAGAGCAGACATAGCGCCGCGTTTATTGATCGCCTCCTGGACCTCCTCAGGCATGTTGATGTTGAGGCCGGCGAACTTCATGATCTTGAGACCATAGATCTCGGTCTCTGCGGTCAGTTTTCCAAGACAGAGCTGCTCGATCTCCTGCAGATATGCAGGCATATCCAGAACGCCCATCTGTTTCTTGGTCTTCAGCTCGCCAAGCGTGTCATTTAGGACGGTGACCACCTGTGCTTTCAGCCAGTCAACGATCTCCTCAGATTTCGTCAGACCTTTGGTCCCGACAAACTGGGTGATCAGGAGAAGAGGATCAACGATCTTGTACGAGAACTGGCCGAAAATTCTCAGCTGGACGACGCCGAAGTCCACATCGCGGAACGCGAGCGGCTGGGAGGTCCCGAATTTATCTCGGAACTCACGTTTCTGTGCCCAATAGAACTCGCCGATCTGGACGTTTCCAACAACATTTCCAAGAATGCTTTTTAGGACTGGAATGTTTTGGGTCGTAAGAGCATAGCGATCAGGGCGATCAAATACTGCGAGAGCTTTTCCGTCACGGAAAAAGATACCGAATTCATCCTCACGGACGAGCACGTTATCGTTAAACATAACGTTTCTGGGGAGACGCCACATGACGTTCTCGCCCTTCATATCCTCGACCCAGTAGAATCCTTTTCTAGAGTCGGCACCTTCGATATCCGAACCGGAACCGATCTTCTGATTGGTTTTTGAGAAAAATGCCATTAGAATGCACCGAGGCCAGCGATATCCACATTACGTTTTTCAAATATCTCAGTGAACTCGCCAAATCCAGATCGAAGGACCCGAAGATTTTCAGTCACTTTGTCAAAACTGCCGTTGTCAGCATTACTTAGGGCGGTCTTTGCCAATTCTCCAAGTCCACGGATGCCGTCGATCAGGGCAAGATCGTATTCATAGAGTGTGTTCAGCTCGGCCTTTTTGATACGGTTTGCCGGAGAAACACCGGTGTATCCCTGCTCGGCGTGACGGATCTTTGCCTCAGAGGTTTTCGCCTGAGATATCACCGTTGCCAGATCATTCATCAGATCAAGCTCGAGTGCCCGACCAGCTGATTCACGTGTCTTTTCCAAGGGAAGAAGCACGTTATTTTTCAGTTCATCGGCTATCTGCTGGCGAAGAAGTGAATCAGCAAGTCTGAGATCCTCTTTCTGGCGGTATCCGCGAAATCCCGGGATACATAACTGGATCTTTTTGATCAGACCGCGATCATCTTCAACTTTGGTTCGTAAATCTACCGTCATATTTGATCACTTTTTCATAGCAAGGAATATGATGGCTCCTGCCGCCACGATCACGAGGGCTGCCACGATCAAGACAGGGGCAGTAAGGATCGGGAATGCGGTGTTCAGCGGACCCTGAACGAGGAGCAATAATCCAGCAAGAGCGAGGAGGAGCGGGAATACAGGTGATCCCCGTTTGCCCATGAACATAACAAGGAAAAAGGAGATAACTCCAATACCCAATAGGAAGATGCCGAGTCCTTCAAAAAATCCAATCGCCGGTACAAGTAATGCAGCCAAAATGGAAACACCGAGCATCAATATTACCGATGCCCATGTCAGATGCATGCGTTTGTCTTCAATATCACTCATGAGGAAATACCTAACATATATTTATCATTGTTTTTGTATGCGGGCAGATAAAGAACTTTTGTGCTGTTGATTTTAAAGTCGTACTCAAGTTTCTGGAGGGTGCCGGGGATCTCTGTTTCATATCTGAGGAACAAAAACTCAGCATTTTCACCGGCTATTCCTTTTTCCATCTTCATTACAGCACGTTTTCCACCCTTGAAGCCAGAAATGATATTCAGTTTTGGTTGATCAAGTGTCAGATCCATGTTCCATACCCGAGAAAACTCCTCGGGAATTGCCGCGGCACAGACATAGAAGTCGCGAGTTCCCCGCATCTGTTTTTTATCACCAATAAACCGTGAGATCTTGCCTCCGGATATGTTCTCTTTCGTTACATTCAGATCAGCATTCACTACCCAGAAGGGAACATAAATCAGTTCACCTGGATGTTCTTTATCGGGCGCTGCAATGGAATAAGCAACGTCGCCGACCTTACCGTTTGCATACAGACTGATCCGACCGCAATGACTGCAGGTCAGCATCATGTCACGTTCCTTGGATTTCAAGGGAGCGCCGCAACCTGGACATTTTAGTTCTTTTAACAACATCGTAGATCACCTTTATTTGAAGTAGTCATATGTTTCATTATAGATTGACTGTACTTTTTCCTGGGTCCGACCGGATTTCAAACCTTTTCCGGTCATGGCTCCTTCCAGGACCTCATCACCATACCTGAATCTATTATAGAAATATCCAAGAAGAGCGATGGCGGCAACGATCCCCACAACGAGCATCCCGATACCCACATCATCACCTTCGGTCACGATCGCAAGACCGATACCAAGACCAACCAATCCGCCGGAGATCGCACCACCTATTCCGGCTGCAGTGCTCTGGCTTCCGGCATTTCCAGGAGCCCGGCCTGAGACGACGCGGGCCGTGATCCCGTCGACTGTCGCAAAGTATGTTCGGCCTTCGTAGGCATATCTGACGATCCAGAATGGATAATAGACCAGAGTAAATGCTTTTGGGAAGAAGAACGACTTCGAGAAATAGACCTTGGTCATCCGAGAACTTCCGTCTTTCACCGCGGTTTGGCTGATCGCTTTACCGCCGACATCATATGCAACGTCACGGGACGAGGTCACACCGAATGTAACAATGTTTTGATCATCATAGACGATCGCTTCGGCATTCTGCGGGATCACGATGCTCTGTATACCAAGATCTCCAGCTTCACAGGCGATCTCTGAATAGATGTATTCGCGGTTGATCAGAGCTTCTCGCGGGATCTCAACTTTTTCATTGTCTTTTCCAGACCTCTCTTCTTCGATACCGCAGACACATGCCTTCCCTCTGGCGACCAGACGCCAGAACGGAAGATACATCGGATATGCCTCGGAGACAACCGCACTGGTTGGAAGATCTTTTGCTTTTGGACCGGTCGAAAACCATGCGGCCACTTTTGCGAGGGCTTTGCTCTTATCAACGGTCATTTTATACATGACCTTATTTGATCCCTCATCTGATGTCAATGCAAATACTGATTCGCAGAATTTGCACAGGACCATATCCTCCCCCTCTTCACACTGCACCTGACCGCCGCAGGAGGGGCAGGTCATCGACACAAGGATCTTTTGGACTTCAGTCATGTGCTTTCACCTCCACCGGAGCAGATTTTTCCCGCCCTACAACTTTGGCTGCGAGAAGTTTTCCTGCGAAAAATCCAGCAATGATCAGAACAAAAAAGATCGGGCTCACCATTACTCCAAGAACCCCACCAAGAAGTCCGAGAGCTAGTGCAAGTCCCATCACTGCGATATATGCACTCGAACTGCGGGTCGGCGAGGAGGTCGTATAAACGGCTCCAGACGAACCATCGATAACTGCCTGATACGTGGCTCCTTTGTAATCATAGGCGATCTCATAGATCGGGAAGTACACCAGTGCCTGATCGATGGGAGCTCCGGTGAGTTCAGGGAGATACGAGTCGATCGCGATATCTGGCTGGATCACCTCGGCGTTACCGGTCGATGCTTTCGCATCATAGACCACAACGTTTCCCGGAGGGATGATCAGAGCCTGCATCCCGGGAAGAAGGGTCCCTTTAGCAGGTTTTGCAAAAACAGCCTCTCGTCCGTTCACCGTTCTTCGGAACCGGAAAACAGGGAAGAACTCTTTGGTGAGTTTGGATATCGTAGCAGAAGATTCGAGATCTTTGGCTTGGGCAGGGCCTGCCATCCAACGCTTGAAGATCCCTTTTGCTGCAGCTTCGTCAATGGAGAAGGGAAGCAAATAAAAGAACAACGCAGAACTTCGGTCGATATAGGTGACCGTATCACAGAATGGACACGTTGCCATCTGTGCGCCCGGTTTGACTTGAAGTACTGCGCCGCACTTAGGACACTGAAAATCGGGCATATTACTTATTTCAGTGTCTCAGAGTATAAGGATATCTTCTAAAAAGAGTCTAAAGTTCTGTGAGACGAAGAAGACATGCCGCTTTCTTTTCTGCGGCTCCAAGTTTGTCGAAGCAGACTGCTAATTTTTCAAGAGAATCTTTGTCGTCGGGGAGAAGGATCAGCGTTCTCTCAAACGCGCTAACGGCATTTCCGTAACTTTCCAAACACATCAGAGCAGAACCTCTTCCTTTCCATGCATCTGCATCATTTGGCAAAAGCTCTGTTAATCTCAGATAAGCTTCAGCTGCTTTTTCATAGCGCTCTTCTGCGAGAAGGTTATCTGCGGTCGTCTTCCAGAAGACAGGGTTGTTTGTTGGGTGAAATGTCATAATAAAACTGCAGGGAAAATACTCATGACCAAGGGTCATGTTTTAACGTGGCGGCACATTGATCGCCGAAAAATGCTGATATCGGGATTCGAACCCGAGTCGCCGGCGTGAAAGGCCGGCATGATTGGCCTCTACACTATATCAGCCCAAACTGCCTATAATAGTCTACGCTGGATTATAAAAAGATTATGATTGATCCCTGAGATATCAGGGTCAGTATTCGTCGCCGGTGTTCTGTGTCTGCACCTGGAATGCGGCGAGAAGTTTTTTGTAGATCGGGCCCGGGACACCAGTTCCGATCGATCGACCGTCGACCTTGGTGATCGCACAGATCTCTGCGGCAGTTCCGGTGACCAGCACTTCATCTGCGGTGTACATGTCAAAGAGTCCGAGTTCGCAGATCTCATAAGGGATGCCAAGTTCTGTGCAGAGATCAAGAAGGACAAGGCGGGTGATGCCTTTGAGGTTGTTGATGGTCGGAGGAGTATAGAGGACACCTTTTTTCACGAGATAGATGTTGTCACCAGATCCTTCTGCGAGTTTCCCGGATCGGTCAAGGAAGATCGCCTCGTCTCCGCCTTTATAGTTCGCCTCGATCTTTCCAAGAATGTTGTTCAGGTAGTTGAGGGATTTGATGTTGGGAGGAAGTGTGTCCGGAGCATTTCTTCTGACACAAACAGTGACTCCAGTGAGACCGGTCTCATACAGATCACCGTACATCGCGCCCCAAGAGGAAACTGCACAGATAATAGTTGGAGTTGGACATCGACGTGGATCGAGCCCCATAGAACCGGCACCACGGGAGATGATCGGGCGGATGTAGGCATCCTTCAGACCGTTTTTCCGGAGCGTCTCTTTGATGATCTCAGCCATTTCTCCGCGGGTTATCCCTGGGTCAAGGTCTATAGCTTTGGCGGAGTCAAAGAGGCGGTCGACGTGCTCAGTAAGGTGAAACACGCGTCCGTTGTATGCTCTTATGCCTTCAAAAACACCGTCACCATAAAGGAAGCCGTGATCAAAGACGGACACAGTTGCCTGTTCTTCAGGTACATAATTCCCGTTTATGTAAACTAACATAGTAAAATATATTAGGTGCGGTATGATATAGGATTTTGGTCTCTCTCCTGCAAAATCAGAGAGAATTACTTTTTCTAATGATCATTGTGCTAGGTCTCCAAGAACGTTCATGGATGTTGTACTGACAAAAGAAAACACGCCAAATACTTATACCGTAACATCCCACCATTTTGGTATGTCAGTACAAAATGGCGATACGATACGCGTCAACTATATTGGAGAATTGGTCGACGGAACATGTTTCGACTCATCTGAGGGTCGCGATCCTCTTGAATTCGTCGTAGGTTCAGGAATGGTCGTTCCCGGTTTTGACGCCGCAGTTCTTGGGATGGAGATCGGCGAGACGAAATCAGTCACGATCCTGCCGGCAGAAGCCTATGGAGAAAAGACCGACGACATGACGGTGGAGATCCCACGTAAAGAATTCGGCGGAGATTTTACCGCAAATGCCGGTGAGCAACTTATGATCGAACTTGGCGATGGAAACCAGATCCCGGTCACCATCACAAAGATCGATGAAGAGATGGTGACGCTTGACGCAAATCACCCGCTTGCAGGAAAAACCCTGGTGTTTACGATCACATTGGCCGAGATCGTTGAAGAAAAGACCAACGCGTAATTATTCATATCTTAACACCATTAGGTAAATCAACGAACATGCCGCAGATAACCATACGCTCATTTGCCAAGTTCCGGGAGCTCTTCGGTGAGATGAACTCACTCAGCGTCCCGGACGGGACCTCGATCCTTGGCACTCTCCTTGCTTTTGCAAAGACACAGCAGGGGGGAATGCAGGAACTCTTCACAAAGGCCGAACTCAGTTCACATATCATCATAATGTACAATAGAGAGCGGATCGACTCCGACGATGCAAAGACGATCCAGATGGTCGAAGGTGACGAGATCGTTATCTATCCGCCGGTATCTGGAGGATAAAAATGGTTCTCGCATTGCAAAAAGAGGATATCGATATCTGCGCCATGATCACCAATTCACGAACAACCAATGACGGATCCCAGATCGTTTTTATCGGCTGTGTGAGGGATGACGGCGAGATGGATGCACTCGAGATCGAGGCATTTGTTCCGGTCGCAGAAAAGGATCTCGCGGATATTGCCGAGGAGGCGATCAAGAGGTTTGGACTGAACTCTGTGGATATCATTCACCGATACGGCCGCCTTGCTCTGGGTGAAACGATCCTGGTGATTTTGGTCGGTTCAGCTCACCGACAAGAGGGCTATGAGGGTTCAAGGTTCATCATTGAGCAGCTGAAGGAGAAGGTGCCCATCTGGAAACAGGAGCTCTCCGGCAATGCCCGGGGAGAATGGGTACACTGATTTTCTATTATTTTTGAATCTGAAACTCTTTTAAAATAGATATTATTCGACGAGAGGGATCTTTGGATCAAGAAGGACCTCTTGCGGCTGGGACTTCAGACACACTGCGCCCACTGCCCCGATGATCCCTCGTTTTCCATAGACCTGGACACCAAAACGTTTTGCAATATCCAGGACCTCGTCCATTGACACACGTTCCTGTCTGATCTTTTTTCCAAGCATCAGCAGATCATGCGGCACCGTTATTTTCGTTAAGATCGCGACCCCCCACTCTTCAGAGACGCTTTCCTCCTCGACAAATCTGCAGACCTTGGCAGCGAGCGAGGAGAGAGAACTTGGATCAACAGCCAGTTCGATGAAACTGCAGGAGTTCCCCGCGGTTTTTTCCTCGATGCCCTCATACAGAGCAGCGACCTGATGTCTGATCCCGATCACGTGACCCGGATCGGTCAGATACTTCATCAGTGCCTGGGATAAAGCAAAGGTCGCACCCCCGCACCCTTTTCGATCGGTATCATCCACGCCGATCGTCACAGGCGTTAAGGCGGGCGTTCGCACATCGCCGGTGACAACGCCGCATGACGCCGCGATCTCCACACCCTTCACCCCTTTTGCGTGCCCCATCATCGCTGACAACGAATATGCCGGCCCGCCGGGGATCGAATGGATCGTCTGTATGATATCGTCCCCGTCTTTTTTCACCGAAGCAAGACCCACGGCGGCAGGGCCGAGCATGAGTTCGCCTGCCTCGCCGATCCTTGCCCGCTCACGAAACATCATCCCGTCGCGGGTGATCGAGATGGCAGCTCCGCCGGCTTTTCGGTGATGGAATTCACAAAACCCTGCGCATCCGCTGGAGAGGCATTCGTGGAATATCTCCACGTCGCTCCCGTCGAGAGTGGTGAATATTCGTTTGCAGGTGGTTTGCGGGAGTGCACTTCTGGAGGCGTACTGTGCGGGATTTCTGCCCCGGGGCTCCTCTTTTAGAAAAATGCACCCCTCTTTCATCAGCCGATTTATCCAGTCATTGGCTGTCGAACGCGGAATGTTCACGGCAGTTGCGAGGTCAGCAGTGGTGAAGTGCCCTGCTTCGAAGGTCATCTGCCGTGTCGCAGCGAGAAATGCTCCGCGGCGTTCGAGAACACCGCTGAGTTTTTCCTTATCTGTCATACTGGTCTGCAATAAACAAAAGATCGGACAAAATCGCGCTGGCCGTTTCAACAGATCCTGCACCACGCCCGATAAACGTAATGGCCCCTGCATACTCAGTTTCTACGGTCACCGCGTTCAGCGTGCCCGATACCACGAGGGGATTTTCCTTAGAGATAAGACGGGGCGACACCTCGAGGAGATTTTTATCCGGATAGAGTGTCGCGATAAGGCGTATCGAGTGTCCGGTGTCCTCGGCGACCCATAGTGCGTCAACGGTCAGATCTGAGATGCCTGTGCATTTCACATCCGCAAGCTTCACATCCATTCCAAGCACGGTGTTTGCGAGAATGACCAGTTTGATCGCGGCATCGGTCCCGTTGATATCAGACGTTGGATCGGCCTCGGCATATCCAAGGTCACGTGCTTCAGAGAGTGCCTGTATATAGGTCAGACCCTCCTCCTCCATTCGGGTCAAAATATAGTTGCAGGTCCCGTTCAAAACACCATACAGAGCTTTGATCTTGTTGCCGGCAAGTCCATATTTTATCCCGCGAAGAATGGGAACTGCTCCTGCCACGGTCCCTTCGAAAAGAAAGCCAACATTATGTTGTTCTGCAAGTGACAGCAGCTCTCTTGATGCAAGGGAGACCGGCCCTTTGTTCGATGTGACGACGTGTTTTCCCCGTCCAAGAGCTATTTTTATGATGGAAAGTGCGGGTTCACCGGTATCTGCATTGGTCGGTGTCACCTCGACAAGGATATCATATTCGGCTTCGCTCGCGATTCGAGACGCAGTCCACGAAGCATCGCCGCAACGACCGGTCTTCTTTTTCTTAGCAAGGAGCTGTTCGATGTCGACTCCTGTTGGATCGACCACGCCGCTTTTTGAATCAGCCGCAGCAACGATACGGAATCGGCCGTCTTTTAAAAGAACCTCGCCAACGCCGCGTCCTACCGACCCAATGCCGATCAAAGCGACGTTCCATATTTTCATAAGCCGCCTCCCAGCTGGTTGATGATAAGAAGATGTTTTTCCACAGCGATCTCTTTGAGTGTCAGCACTGCCTGATTCATCTCGATCTCGTTCACTGCTTGTATGGTGAGTTTTGCCGTCGAGGGCTGATTTATCCCAGGCATGAAGATCTCAAGCTCGGTCACCTCGGAAACGTTTTCTTCATCGATCCGGTTGACCGTGTCCGTAAGATCTGTGTGAAGTATATGCCCGATCAGTATGAAGGTTTTTTTACAGGTGAGATGCTCGGTCCCGACTCTAACGATTGCCACGCCGTTTGCACGCAGAGCCTCCATCAGTTCTGCCATCCGCGACTCAGCAAGAGATATGACTATGTCAACTATGAGATCCCCTTTCACGGACTTGGTGTCGCGCTGATGGGAGATCGTGATGATATTTGCCCCGCTTTTTGATATGGGTTCTATTGCGGCAAGTAACTGCCCAGGTTTGTCTTTGAGCTCAAGTCGTAGTGAGGTTCTGACATTTTTTTGCAATTGTATCCCTCTAATTGGTAATTATTCTTCTTTTTCAAATGGATAAGGATTCCCATAGAATCCATATCATTCTCAACCAGAGAGAGTCTATATTTTCGATCGGCTTTTTTTTACGTTGACCGCTGACACATCTTTTTAAACAAGAATCGTCATGCGTACTCAACGGAAGAACTTTTAGCCTTTTAAAGACCCATAATATTATTAGTATTAATAATGAAGCTCGTTATCAATGAACGCCGGTGTAAAGGCTGCAATATGTGCACCATAGTCTGTCCTTACGGAATTTTCCAAGAGGGTGTCAGTCCAGGTTCACGCGGCTACAT
>DALTVX010000101.1 GCA_029987395.1 Methanocorpusculum sp.
TATAAAAACATCCGTTTCCTGGACACGACACTTCGTGACGGGGAACAGACGCCGGGCGTCTCACTGACACCCGAACAGAAACTGAAAATCGCAGAAGAGCTTTGCGCGATCGGCGTGAATGTGATCGAGGCTGGGACCGCGATCGCATCCGAAGGCGAAAGAGAGGCTATCAAGCTGATATCTTCTGCGGGACTGAGTGCTGAGATTTGCACATTTTCGCGGGCAAAAATCGAGGACATCGATCTTGCCGTGGCATGTGGTGTCGACTCGGTGCATCTGGTCATACCAGTTTCTGATCTGCATATAACCAAAAAACTCGGGAAGACCCGTGAAGAGGTCTATACAATGGCAATGGAATCCATTGTATATGCCAAAGAGAGAGGACTTATCGTCGAGCTCTCAGGCGAGGACGCTTCACGGGCAGATCAACAATATCTTGCCCGACTTTTCAAGGACGGAGTAGCACACGGAGCCGACAGGCTTTGTTTCTGCGACACCGTAGGACTGCTGACACCCGAGAGGACAGCGGAGGTCATCCCGCCGCTATGCTTTGCCCCTTTGAGTATCCATTGTCATAACGACCTTGGACTAGCTCTCGCAAACACCCTTGCGGCTCTTCGATCCGGGGCGACCTGCGCCCACACGACCATCAATGGGATGGGCGAACGTGCAGGAAATGTTCCGTTCGAGGAGGTGGTGATGGCGCTTGAAAAGCTGTATGGTTATGATACCGGGATCGACAAATCAAAGATCTATGCATTGTCCACGCTCGTCTCACAGCTGACAAAGATCCCGCTCGCCGCGAACAAACCGATCGTAGGCGGCATGGCATTCACGCATGAAAGCGGGATCCATGCCCACGGACTTCAGCGAGATCCTACCACCTATGAACCCATGGCCCCGGAAACGGTCGGCAGAAAAAGGAGAATCGTTCTTGGAAAACATTCAGGAACTGCGTCCGTCCAGTCGGCATTAAAGGAGCTCGGCTACGACCCAAGTGACAAACATCTTACTGAGATCGTAGCGAGGGTAAAAAAAGTAGGGGATCTGGGTATGAAAGTCACCGACGCCGATGTCATGGCGATCGCGGATTCGGTCATGCTTTTGGAATGCAAGCCGGTGATCAGCCTAAAACAGTTCACGGTCGTGATCGGCAGCAATGCGATCCCAACCGCATCGGCAACGATGACCGTGAACGGACTGACGATCACGGGAGCCGCCACCGGAACAGGACCGGTCGATGCGATCATCAAGGTCCTGCAGCAGTCGGTGTCCGAGCTTGGTGACATCACCCTTGAGGAATACCATGTGGATGCTATCAACGGCGGAACGGATTCGCTCGTGGATGTAACCGTAAAAATGAGAAAAGACGGGAGAGTTTTAACCTCCCGCGGAGCAAGAACAGATATCGTAGAAGCAAGTGTCGAAGCAGTAGTAGCAGGCATGAATAGATTATTGAGAGATGAAAATGAAAACAGGCGCAGCAATACTGGTTGAAAGTTTAAAAGAACTGGGTGTCGACGTTATATTCGGGTATCCGGGAGGAGCGGTCCTTCCGATATACGACGAACTTTATGACGCAAATCTGACCCATATCCTTGTGAGACATGAGCAGGCAGCAGCCCATGCAGCAGATGGGTATGCACGAGCCAGCGGACGCGTAGGTGTTTGTATCGCAACATCCGGCCCGGGCGCCTGCAATCTGATCTCAGGCATCACGAATGCCAATATGGATTCGACACCGATTGTTGCACTTACGGGTCAGGTCCCAACAGGACTGCTTGGAAACGATGCGTTCCAGGAGTCGGATATCACCGGGATAACGATGCCGATCACCAAGCACAACTATCTGGTGAAGGATGCAAAGGACATCAAACTGATCGTGAAGTCTGCGTTCTTTATCGCAGGGACAGGACGAAAAGGTCCGGTCCTCATCGATCTTCCAAAGGATGTGCAGACGGCATGTGTTGCAGAGTCGGACATCGTATCCAGCGAACCTGACCTGAAAGGGTATAAGCCCACACTCAAGGGCCATGCCAAACAGATCAAAAAGGCCCTCGATCTGATCTATCAATCGGAAAAGCCGGTGATCTATGCGGGAGGCGGAGTTATTGCTGCAGGAGCGTCCGAGGAGCTGGTGAAGTTCGCCGAGATGTTTGGTATCCCGGTCACCACCACATTGATGGCTCTTGGGGCGATCCCGGCAGAGCATCCATTAAGTCTTGGCATGCTTGGGATGCACGGAACAGAGTACGCAAATTATGCGATCACCGAGTCCGATCTTCTTATCGCGATCGGAGCACGGTTCGATGACCGCGTGACCGGAAAGCTGAGCCGCTTTGCACCGAATGCAAAGGTCATCCATATCGACATCGACCCGGCAGAGATCGGCAAAAATGTCAATCCAGATGTTCCTATCGTTGGGGACGCAAAATCCGTTCTCGCCGACATGATCTGTCTTGCGGAAAAGAAAGACTGTATCTCTGAAAAGTGGGTGGAACATGTGAAGACCTGGCGTGCAGATCACCCGCTGCGGGTCGTTGACGACGGAAAAGTTCACCCGCAGCAGATCATTCGAAAGCTCTCCGAGCTTCTTGATGGCGGCGGGGTCATCGTGAGCGAGGTCGGCCAAAACCAGATGTGGGCAGCCCAACATTACGGCTTCAAAAAGCCGCGGCAGTGGATCAGCTCAGGCGGTCTTGGCACGATGGGATTTGGATTCCCGGCCGCAATTGGAGCCTGGTTTGCAAAACCCGAAGAGACGGTGGTCGTGATCGCCGGTGACGGAAGTTTCCAGATGAACATCCAGGAACTTGCCACGGTTGCGCAGTATAAGATCCCGGTGAAGATCATCATCTTAAACAACATGTACCTCGGCATGGTTCGGCAGTGGCAGGAGCTCTTCTATGAAAGAAGATACTCCTACACTGACCTCCCGCCAGTCAACTTTGTCGGGATCGCAAAAGCGTACGGGATCGAAGGGATGAAGGTTGACTCTGTCGATCAGATAGATGAAGCTCTTAAAACCGCTCTCGCACATGACGGTCCATATCTTCTGGACTTCCTGATCGAGCGGGAAGAAAATGTCTATCCCATGGTCCCAGCTGGTGCCGCGATCAGCGAGATGATCGGGACACACAGTCAGAGTGGAGGATGTGAGAGATGAAACAGCACATAATGAGTATCCTTGTTGAGAACAAAGCAGGTGTTCTTTCAAGAGTCTCCGGCCTCTTCTCACGAAGAGGATATAACATCGAAAGTCTCGCTGTTGGAACATGCGAGGCGCCCGGTATGAGCCGGATCACCACCGTGGTGAACGGGGATGACCTGCATATCGAGCAGGTGAAAAAACAGCTCAATAAACTGATAGACGTCATAAAGATCACGGATATCACGGAAAAAGAGTATGTCGCACGTGAACTTGCGTTGATCAAGGTCCGGGCAGATCCGGGCACACAGCGTTCCGAGGTCATGCAGATCGCGACCATATTTCGGGCGAAGATCATCGATGTCGGCCCCCAGACCCTCGTTCTTGAGATCACGGGAGATCCCGACAAAATTTTTGCCATGGAGACCCTTCTTCGGCCGTACGGAGTTTTGGAACTCGTCCGGACCGGAAGAGTTGCTTTGCAGAGAGGAAACTCGCCCCCGGCAAGCGGAAAGCAGCAGCAATACTAAAAATAATCAAGGAACTATAGTGATTTACATGGGATCGACCCTTACTGAAAAAATATTCTCCAGCCATTGCGGCAAAGAATGCAGAGCCGGCGAGGTGGTCATGGCACCAGTAGACGGTGCGATGATCCATGATATCACCGGACCTCTTGCAATAAATGTGATGAAAGAGATGGGAGGAGGAGGCGTCTTTGACCCAAAAAAAGTCATCATGCTCTTTGACCATCAGATCCCGGCCGATTCCATCAGCGCGGCAGAAAACCACGTGATGATGAGAAATTTCGCACGTGAACAGGGGATCCTCAACTACGACATAAAAGAGGGGGTCTGTCATCAGGTCGTGCCGGAAAAAGGGCGTGTTTGTCCTGGAAATATCATTGTCGGATCTGATTCGCACACCTGTGCATACGGAGCGCTCGGGGCATTTTCGACAGGCATCGGCTCAACTGATATGGCATACGCTCTGAAATATGGCGAGCTTTATTTCCGGATCCCGGAAACCATCCAGGTCAATGCATATGGAAAATTCCAAAGAAGGGTCGGGCCAAAGGATCTGATCCTGGCAATGGCAGGCGATATCAAAGCGGACGGCGCGACCTATCGGGCTCTTGAGTTTGTAGGCAGCGCATTTTCTGACATGGATATCCCCGGGCGAATGACCTGCGCAAATATGGCGATCGAGATGGGAGCCAAGGCAGGGATCGTTCCGCCTGATGAAAAAACCTGGGAGTATCTGCGGGGCAGAGCAGACTGCACGCCGTTTTCACTTGAAAGTGATGAGGACGCCGTATTCTATGAGAAGCGATCCTATGATGTTTCGAAGATCGATCCAAAGGTTGCGATCCCGCACAATGTTGACAATGTCGTCGATGTGACAAAGGTCGCTGGAACACATGTCGATCAGGTCTTTATCGGGTCATGCACGAACGGCAGATATGAGGACTTTGCCGAGGCCGCCGAGGTTTTAGGCGACAATGTCTTCTCCGAAGATGTGCGGGTGATCATGGTCCCGGCATCAAAAGCCGAGTACTTAAAGATCTTAAAGGCCGGGCTCATCGAAAAATTCGTCGAGGCAGGGGCACTTGTCGAAGCACCATGCTGCGGCCCATGTATGGGCGGGGCTTTTGGCATTCTCGCACCGGGGGAGGTCTCGCTTTCCACCTCGAACCGCAATTTCAGAGGGAGACAGGGAAGCACCGAAAGTTTCGTGTACCTCTCCTCTCCTGCGACCGCGGCGGCGTCTGCTATCTACGGCGTGATCACCGATCCGCGGGGGGTGTGAAGATGGGAAGAGCATGGAAGTTTGGGGATGACATCGACACAGATGCGATCATCCCGGGACGATTCCTGACGATATATGATCCAAAGGAGCTTGCCTCCCACGCATTCGAGGGAACGCGAAATGAGTTTTCGAAGTTGGCAAAGGAGGGAGATGTGATCGTTGCCGGCAGAAACTTCGGCTGCGGTTCATCACGTGAACATGCCCCCCTTGCGCTGAAAGGAGCCGGGATCGGGTTTGTTGTAGCAAAATCATTTGCGCGGATATTTTACCGAAATGCGATCAACACCGGTGTTCTGCCGCTCGTATGCGAACACACAGATAAAATCGCCGACGGAGCACAGGTTTTTGTGGATCTGGCTGAAGCATATATCGAAGCAGACGGCAAGCGGTATCCGCTTGAACCGATCCCTGAGTTTATGATGAGCATCGTTGATGCCGGCGGCCTTGTTGAATACGCAAAAAAAAGAGATAAAAAATGACGACATATAAAGCCGCATGCATGCCGGGTGACGGCATTGGTCCTGAGATCATTGTTGAAGGAAGAAAAGTATTGGACGCTGCCGGAGAGAAGTTCGGGTTCGATATCAACTGGACCGACTTCGATACAGGCGCAGAGAAATATCTTAAGACCGGGGAGCTGGTCTCAGAGGATGATTTAAAAGAGCTTGGAAAGTTCCGCTCGATCTACTTTGGCGCGATCGGCGATGACCGCGTGAAGCCAGGGATCCTCGAAAAAGGGATCCTGCTTGCGATCAGGTTTTACTTTGATCAGTATGTGAATCTTCGTCCGATCAAACTGCTGCAGGGGGTCGAAACACCTCTTGCAAACAAGAAGCCGGAGGATATCGATTTCGTAGTAGTTCGGGAAAACACCGAGGACTTCTATGTCGGGATCGGTTCACGGGCAAAGGCCGGGAAACAGCATGATCACTTGGAGGTGATCCGCGATCTCTATTCGGTGAAGTTCGGGATCGATGTTGAGACCGACTCTGATGAGCTTGCATATCAGATCGGTGTCGTGACCCGCGAGGGTTCAAAGCGGGTGATGGAGTATTCATTTGATCTTGCAGAAACGCGAGAGAAAAAGCTGACCTCGGTCGACAAAGCAAACGTTTTGACTGATGTTTACGGACTCTGGCGTGAGGTGTTCGAAGAAACGAAGAAGAGCTATCCAAACGTGACGACAGAATACAACTTCGTCGATGCGATCACGATGTGGTTTGTCAAAAACCCTGAGTGGTTCGATGTGGTCGTCACGCCGAATATGTTTGGCGACATCATCACCGATCTTGGAGCGATGATCCAGGGAGGTCTGGGTCTTGCACCGGGAGGAAACATCAACCCGAAAGGGACCTCGATGTTCGAGCCGATCCATGGTTCTGCCCCGAAATATAAGGGGAAAAATGTGGCGAACCCGCTTGCAACGATCTGGTCAGGCTCCCTTCTGCTGGATTTCCTTGGAGAAAAAGAGGCCGCATCAGCAGTGGTCAACTCGATCGAGCATTCGATCCTTGCAAAGGCCGTGACCAAAGATATGGGCGGCTCGATGCGGACGTCAGATATCGGCGACTGGATCGCGAAGGATATCCTTAGAAGGTAATGCAGATCTGAAATTCCTCCATCTATATGTATATCATGTTGTGCGGTGATTCTACATATGATACTTATGAAACTTAGCGCAAGAAACCAGATCAAAGGCAAAGTAGTCAAAATAACACACGGGATGGTCAGCAGCGAGATCGTCATTGATATTGGCGGTGGTCAGCAGATCGTATCCGTTATAACGAAAACCTCCGCCGACTCTCTTGGTCTTGCCGTGGGAAAAGAGGTTTACGCGGTCATCAAATCAAGCGAAGTAATGATAGCCGTTAATTGATTTAGATTGAAGCCCGCTTCTTTTATAGAGAAGCCATCCTTTTTTTAGGCGATGAAAAACAGCATGGTTTATGTTTTTACACCTATACGTGATCATTCCCAAAACACATGAACAGAAGTTGCCTTGAAGGTGACCCATACGGGAGTTCCAACGTTGATTCCAAGACGCTGCATGCTTTGACGGGTGAGTGCCGCGGCCAAAATAATACCTGCGTCAACAACGATCTTTGAATACGCACCACTGTCGATGATCCCGGTCACGACCCCAGAATACGAATTTTGTGCTGATGATGTAAACGGATCTGATGAGATGATGATATCTTCTGGTCGTACGCCTACATGGACCCGCCCGGTCAACTCAGTCACTGCACGAATGATCGTCGTACCTATGGAGATCTCAACGATCCCGGACGAAGATTTCACCGCATTTCCGGTAAAAATATTTTCCATACCGGTGAAGTTTGCAATAAAGTTTGAGACCGGATGACGCATGATCATGTCCGGCGTCCCTCCTTGAACGATCATCCCATCCCGCATCACCACCACACGATCTGCGAGAGAATAGATATCCTCAAAATGATGGGTGATATGCAGGATCGTCATGCCTGTTTCTGTGTGGATCGCCTTGAGCTCTTCTCTGAGGCGTTCACGCGTGATCGTGTCAAGAGCGGAAAGAGGTTCATCCAAAAGAAGAACTGAAGGGCGCAAAAGAAGGGATCGGGCGATCGCGGTACGCTGCTGTTCGCCCCCCGAAAGGGTCTTTGGATGCCGGGCGAGGAGATGAGAGATGCCAAATGTCACCGCGATTTTTTCTACCTCGGCAGACCGTTCAGCTTCAGGGACCCCCCGTTCTTTAAGACCAAATCCGATGTTTTCTGCAACGGTCATATGGGGAAAAAGCATGTAGTCCTGATAGACCATGCCGATCCCGCGTGACTCAGGCGGCGTGTTTGTGATCTCCTTTCCATCCAACAGTATCCTGCCGCTTTTTGGATAATGGATCCCTGCGATCGTTTCGAGAAGTATGGTTTTGCCCGCACCGGTTGGGCCAAGGATGATACAATACTCCCCCTTCTTAACGATCAGATCCAGATTTTTGAAGGAAAATTCGCCGAGCTGGATCGAAA
>DALTVX010000102.1 GCA_029987395.1 Methanocorpusculum sp.
TATCGCGAAGTTCGGCGACCGAGTAATACGGCATACGCGTGGGGCAAGTAACGGATTTTGCAAGACCGCCGGTCGTAGCAATACAGATATGGCTTCTTGCAAAAACCTCGTCGAGGGTGATACGTTCAGCATTTTCCAAAACATCCTTCGCATGGACTGCGCGTGCCTCGGCTTCCAGGCTGAGTTTTGGCGGGTTTATCAGAACGAGATTATGAAAGCCGAAGTTTTTCATCACGCGGGCGGCGAATCCGATGTTTCCTTCATACAGCGGTTCGACCAGCACGATGTCGATTTGCAGGCGATCTATATTGAATTGTTCAGATCGCGATTGGGAAGTTTCGAGATGCATCGTCTTTTGTTTGGGGGGATGAATATTCAGTCTTGTGATTAGATGAGCTAGACTAAAAAAAGGATAAAGCCTGAGTGGTTATTTTCTCAGCTTTTTATCGATCGAGATCGCGGCTTCCTTTGCCGTTCCCATTGCAAGGATAACGGTTGCCGCACCGGTGGCTACATCCCCGCCGGCATAGACCTTTGGCATGCTGGTCTCACCCAGACAGTTCACGGCAACACTGCCGTTTCTGTTTCTGGTAAGATCCGGCATCATACGCAGAAGAAGCGGGTTTGGACCCTGTCCGATCGCCTCAACGATAACATCCGCTTCCACTTTGAATGCGCTGCCCTCGATCGGATAAAAGGAGCATCGACCATCATCGCCCGCTGTTCCAAGCTCCATCTTGATCGCTTCGACACCACATACTGCGTTATTTTCGCCAAGGAATGCGATCGGATTTGTTGCGGTCATGAAAATGACGCCCTCTTCTTTCGCATGCCTGACCTCATCGCGCCGCGCCGGCATATCGGCCTCGCTTCTCCGATACATCAGAGTCACTTCTGCGCCCATGCGGCGTGCGACGCGGGCCGCGTCCATCGCCACATTTCCGCCGCCGATGACAACGACCTTTTTGCCGACCTTGACGGGGGTATCCATCTCAGGAAACCTGTTTGCTCCCATCAGATTCACTCTGGTCAAAAATTCGTTTGCCGAGTACACACCCGGCAAATTTTCGCCCGGGATCCCCATGAAGTATGGAAGGCCTGCTCCTGTTCCAAGGAAAACTGCATCATATGCAAGAAGCTCCTCGACCGAGACCGAGCGACCCACGATATGGTTCGTCTTGATCTCAACACCGAGTCGTTTCACCTGATCGATCTCAAACTGCACGATGTCTTTTGGCATACGGAATGCCGGGATCCCGTACATCAGTACGCCGCCTGCCTCATGCAGGGACTCAAAGATCGTCACAGAGTGACCGCGGCGCGCAAGCTCGGCAGCAGCGCTAAGACCTGCCGGTCCCGATCCAACGACCGCGATATATTTCCCGGTCGCCGGAGCAGGAACAGGGCAATTTATTTCTTCTGGGTTTTCACAGTTTTCTGCCTGTGCCCGTTCAAAATCGGCAACATACCGCTCGAGCTGGCCGATTGCGATAGGTTCTGCCTTCAGTCCAAGGATACACACGCCCTGGCATTGAGATTCCTGCGGGCAGACACGACCGCAGACCGCCGGCAGCATATTGTCTCTTTTGATGATATCGACTGCTTCCTGGAACTTTTCCTCGGCGATCGCGGCAATAAATGCCGGAATATCGATACCGACCGGACACCCGCTGATACATTTCGGCTTCTTACACTGGATACAACGTTGTGCCTCGGCTACGATCTCGTCACGTGAAAGACCGAGATCCACCTCGGCAAAATCTGTGACCCTGATCTGTGCATTGCGATCCATTTAATCCACCTTTCTGCACCGGCAGACGTGATGCTCCTCATGGTAGGCCATTGATTCTTTTTCTTCAGCCAGGTACATTCTTTGTCTGGCCATCAGATCGTTCCAGTCGACTTGGTGAGCGTCGAACTCAGGGCCGTCAACACAAGCGAATTTCATTTCGCCTCCAACAGTGACCCTGCAACTCCCGCACATTCCTGTCCCATCCACCATCACCGGGTTGAGCGAGACATAGGTCTTGATGCAAAACGGCCGGGTCACTTCGCTTGTTACCTTCATCATCATGCCCGGGCCGATGATCCAGACCTTATCGATCTTGCGTCCTGATTCGCACAACTCCTTCAGCGGGCCGCTTGCAAATCCTTTGATCCCGTATGAACCGTCATCCGTCGTCACATACAGCTCATCACAGATACTGCGCATCTCGTCCTCGAAGATCAGAAGATCTTTGTTTCTCGCACCAATGATGCCGATAACATAGTTTCCTGCCTTCTTTGCCGCCTCTGCAAGGATCGGCGTACAGGCTACCCCGACGCCTCCGCCGACGATAATGACCGTTTCGTTTCCTTCGGTCACGTTGGCCGGCATCCCAAGAGGGCCTGCCACGTCACGCAGTTCATCACCTGTTTTCAGGGTCGAAAGAAGTTTTGTCGTCGTTCCAACAGCCATCAAAGCGATCCTGATATCGTCTCCATTTATCCCGGAGATCGTCAAAGGGACACGCTCTCCCGCTCCATCCGCGTGGATGATACAAAATTGGCCGGCCTTTGCATGGCGTGCCACCTGAGGTGCATGTATCCACATTTCGAATACAGCTTCTGATAAGGCTCGCGCCTGAACAATTGTGTAACTTACCATGATCTGTTCCTTTGAAGTATGTGAATGTACATTTGTGTTAACATACATTAACTGTGACGTTTTCCGGTCGCCAGATTCATCACGCTGGAGTACAAAATTATACAACGAATGGCAAACGATTTTGAACGGGAGATGGTCATCTGCATGAACAGATACTTTACCGAAAACAAAATGAAGGGATTTGCCTACCGGCTCAAACAGTCGCACTTTAACACCCAGTATGTTGACATCATCGTTGACTCGCTGAA
>DALTVX010000103.1 GCA_029987395.1 Methanocorpusculum sp.
CACAGCCGAGACCACCGAGCTTGGTCCTGATGCGACCTGGAACGTGCGGATCTCCGCAAAGATTGGGACAGATACCTTCTCGATCAGCCTGAACCGCGATTCCATGACGATCTCCGGCTATGCCGATGATGCGACCAAGGAAGCGGTGGACACCTGGGCAGACACGAAGCCGACCCTGAACTAAGGGGAGGGGAGATGATCATCTCCTCTCAACTCAGGAAACTTATCCTCCTGTTTCTTGGGTTCCTGATCATGCTCTTTGGGAAGCTTGTCGAGAGTTTTTTGACTGGGCAGAAATAAAAGGAATCAAACCCTTTCCTTTTTTTCTTTTTTATTTGTTTGGGGAGTTTTTTACTTTATGTACTGTACTCTGTAATACAGTGCACTTATTCAAAATAGTGAATAAGAGAGAAAATTATATTGTAATCATTTATCTCTATATGTGGAATTCATTAAAATTAGTGAAATATAGGATAACTATTTAATATAAAAATTAGAATTACATCCTAATGAAAATAGACAATCAAGTATCTTTACTAACTCAAATATTAGAATATTATTTACATGAGTCTAGAGACTTTAATGGATTACCATCATCCCAAATGAAAAACTATGATAAAGAAGAAATAATTAAATTAATTACTGATGATAAAATTGAAATAATATCTGAAAATGATGCAAACAATCCTCATATTAAGGGTTTTGATTTTAAAATTCCCCTAAATACACAATGTACATATATCAACGAAAATAAGCATTTTGTAGCATATCCCACTAAAAATTATTTGAAATCCTTACCTGTTACTGAAGAGCGCCCTTTCACAAAGATGTTGTGCTTGGGTGAACATCAATTGCAATTTATTTATTTTGAATTAGAAATATTATCAACTTATTATGAAAATCCAATGTATCATATTTGGGATGTTGGATATCGTGGAAAAATATCCATCAGCGACAGATATTATGATGATAATAACGACGAAGCACTTCACTCAGAATTAATTGAAAATTACTCTCTAGCTTATAAAAAAGGGAAAGGCAACAAAGAGAGATATGTGGGGTTATTGCTCTGTGATTTGATGAAATTAAACAAGAAGGGACAATTTAAGTTTTATCCTTATTTATTGGATAATCAGGAGGAATATTATACTCATGAAAACAGTATTAAGAACCTCATCCTCGGTGAATTTGCGGATAATGTTTGGATTTATGATGCATTACTTGAAGAAATGCAAATTATTAATCAGATGTGTGACAAAATTGGACTCTCTCCTTTATTCAAAAATCCACTAACTAAGGATGATCGCTTAAACCAAAATTTAAATTATCATAATATTGTGATACCAACGTGGAAAAATTATTATAATTTTGTATTAGATCTTGATAAAATAATTATCCAAAGCATTAGTTCTAGCACATTTACTAAACCAGTGATGGGTTTTCTCTCTGTCTCTGTTCCAGAAAAGGATAAGACAAACCCTAAAACATTAAATTTATTTGAAGAGTGGATTGGTTTGAACATGAAATTTCCAGATGGTGGAGAACTATTCAAAGTTGACTGTATCAATAGTTTACGTAAAATAAGAAAAGAACGCCAAACTCCGGCTCATAAATTAGAGGAGAATGCATATGACATAGATTTATTTTCAAAGCAAAATGAGTTAATAATTGATGCATATACAGCAGTACGTACAATCCGCTTAATATTATCTAATCATTACCTAACAAAGGACATTCATATCCCATCTTATCTTATAAATGGTAAAGAAATCGCGGTATATTAGATAATGTGGATATCAAATTGCAACATGCAGTTAAGTACATAAAAAAAAGAGTGAATCTCATCCGAGAATCACGCGGGTGAGATAATACCCTCAGGTACACTCATCCCTTCGGACATTATCTGATTCCCGAGATCCTGGCCTGCCATAGGGACCGCATCGCAAGTTCTCACTTATGTTCGATCTTGCTCCGCTGAGGGCGTGCCCATAGTGTCCTCCCCGCTCCCGATGAGGAATAATCAAATCTGATTCAAACGTGGGACGAAAACCCGAATTGGAAAGCAAATCCCAGATGGACATACACGTGAGAGAAGATAATTTGTTCACAAAATAAGACAATTTACAAAAGGAGGCGCTGGGGCGCCGACAGGATTTGCCCGAACGTTCCCGATGAAGGGACGAGCAAGACAGCGTAGCTGGATTGCGAGAGTGAGGAAGAGCAAGTCCGATTCTGGGAGCCCGAAGGGCGGGATTCAAGCGAGGGTTGAAAACCCGAAGCGGAGAGCAAAACGAAGTTTTGTGATCGCGCCGATTCGCGGTTGGCTTTTCTCATACATCCACACCCAACCGTACCCTTCCAGAACTTCATATTCAACCTCTTCCCATTCCTCCACCCCTGTCCCCCTTTTTGTGAATTTCGTTGATTTTAGTGATTTTTGGTGTGGGCGGACCGGTCCATAGGACCGGGCTTAGCTGAGCAAATCTTTGATTTGCGAGGGGGACGGGGAAGGGTACTATTTACATCTCCACCCAACCGATTTTTTTATTTTAGTGTTTTTGTGTTTGTTTTCGTGAATTTCGTGTGATGGCGGATCGTCTGCTTCGCTTCGCTCGCATCCAACCCGCCCCTGCGGGGCAGCCCGCCACATACACGAAATCGAAGCACATCTCACAAGTACGTCTGTTTAATTTTCAGTTGAGATCCACCGATCAAACCCTACTTAAAAAAAGATGAGTTACTAAAGATACTTTTTTTATCTGGTCGTGACCAAAGCCCCATCGGAGGTCACAATGATCGTATGCTCAAACTGAGAAACAAAACTGTCCGGCACATCCGACAAGCAGTGGTACACAAAGAGATTACCCTGACGAAGCAGATTTGGCAGTGCAAGTTCCGCCTTTGGAACATTCAGCCATCTGCGGGCAAACGGCAGACCGTTCATCTCCTCAGCCTGTTTCATGATCTTTCGACCGGCGGGTGATCGAACAGGAGCATTCCCCGCGACCTGATAGATCTCGCCTCGTGGGGTCTCGTGGACCATACCAGATCCGGTCGTTGCGAACGGTTCAATTGCAATGACCATGTCTTCCCGGAGCACGGCACTGCCAAACTTCCCCGTATTTGGGATAGAAAGCCCATGATGCAGACTATACCGCGCAAGTGCGTGGCCTGTCAGATTCACGATCGGTTTGTAACCGTATGAGGTGATCGTCTCCTCGATGATCGCACCAATATCGCTGACCACCACCTCTGGGGCGACAACTTTGATCGCAGCTTCCAGAGCTAAGCGTGATGAGTCACAGAGAGCTGCGTGGTCGCCAAGGTCCACGGTCACGGCAGTATCTGCGATGTACCCGTCGATGTGGGTCCCAATATCCAGTTTCACCAGATCGCCTTCTGCAAATATCCGTTCCTCATCAGGGGACGCGGTGTCGTGGGCCGCACAATTATTCAATGAGATGTTTGGGGGAAATGAGTGAAATGCCCCGGCAGCGGATATTTCGTCTAGGACCATGTCAAATATTGCCGCCATGCCGACACCCGGCTTTATTTCTGCTGCACATTTATGGAGAACGGTTTTTGCGGTCCGCCCCGCCTCTATGTAATTATCCAGTTCTGTATCATTCATATTATTAATTTCTCCTCAAAGCACGTAAACCTGTCAAATCCGTCACTCGTCACAACACCCATATCCTCGAGCCGCACGCCCCCTATCCCCTGATAATACAGACCGGGTTCAAGCGTGATGACATGACCTTCTTTCAGTTCACCACCGGTGGGAGAAAGTGAAGGAGCTTCGTGGATCTCCAGCCCGACCCCGTGTCCAAGGCTATGCGTAAATCCGGATGACCCTGCCGTTTCGTATCCTGCTTCTTTAAAGAAATCCACCACCGCGGTATAAACTGCAGAACCAAGGACACCCGGACGGATCATCGATTCTGCCAGTTCCTTAGCTTTCTGTACAGAATCATACATCCGCATTATTGCATCTGACGGAGCGCCTTTGGACACGGTCCTCGTCATATCAGCAAAATATCCTGTTGACAAACTTCGTGGGAACACATCCATCACGATGGGCTGGTTTGCATACAGCGGGCCCGTTCCCTTTGCATGCGGCATGGAGGAGGCTTCCCCGCAGGAGACGATCGTATCCTTATCCTCACACTCGAACGGGCGCAGCGCATAGTGAATGATATCCCGGATTCTTTCTGAGGTGAGTGGAGCACCCTCCAGCATCAAAACGCCTTTGTCGTCAGGCTCGGATTTTCTGATCGCATCGATTGCCGCACGGGTGGCTATCTCATTCTTTCTCTGGACATACCGTATCTTTTCGATCTCGCCCTCGGACTTCACGCTCCGGATCCCGGCTATCGTACCGGAATCGATGACGATTTCGGCGACCTCGGTAAGTTTATGGGCAAATCCCACCTGCATCGAGGCGGGCACAAGAAGGCGCGGGCCCGCAAAATTTCGGATCATATGGGCAGAGGCGAGTTCAGGATCCTGATACTTTTTCAAGAGTTCAGGAAGGCCGGCAGATATCCGTGTTATTATGCTGCATGGTGACTCGTAGCGCGCACGGGTCTCCTCCATAGAAGAAACGATCAATGTCTGTGTCCCGTCACGGGAAAATACGTAGATATACGGATCTGATGCAAGAAATCCCGAAGTATATCGCATATCAGCATCCTCTGAGGAGTCATATGCGACATATGCATCACAGGCTTGTTTTTCAAGTTCGTCCAACATCCGCTTCATATTCTCTTAGTATTGGTGCTCCAAAGAGATGTAGTTTTTATTGTTGAGAAGCCGATGTACATGTAATGGATGACTCAGAGAAGACTCAGTTTAAGGGAAAATTTACGGTCCTCGTATTCATCTTAAACGTCCTGATATTTGCACTAGCTGCATCGATCATAGTATTTTTCATTGTTCCTGACTCTCTCTGGTTCAGATTACCGATCGTGATCACCTGCGGGGCGATCTTTATAATCAGCCTTGCCGCATTCATTCCAAAATACCGTGCGACCAAAGCCTGGCTTGATATTCACGGGACCACCAAAGAGGAACGAATAGCCCAGTTGCAGAAGGAACAGGATGAATACCGTGCCCAGATCCGCGCTGAACTCGAGGAAGAGATGCGCGAAGAGGAAGAAGCCAAGAAGAACGTGAAGAAATAATGCTCGGCAAAATCAATGGGGAGATCGAACTCCTCGAACGTCACCTGTCCGTCATGCGTGTTGTCGCACGACAAGGCCCGATCGGTATCATGAAACTCACCGACGAGCTTAGCCAGCCTCAACACAGAATACGGTATTCTTTGCGGGTTTTAGAGCAGATGCAGTATATCAAGGCGACCCCTTCAGGCGCTATTGCCACGCCAAAGGCCTTTGAGATGCTGGAAAACTTTGATAAAGATCTGGAAATTCTCGTACAACGTCTTTCTTCACTGCACCCGGAAAAAAGACAATAAAATGATAATCTTTATTACACTGACGGGCACATGTAATTAGGCAACACAAATGTGCCGCCATAACTCAGTTGGTAGAGTGGTTGACTGTTAATCAACATGCCACAGGTTCGAGTCCTGTTGGCGGCGTTATAATGGGGATCTTTGAGTCCCTCAACATATTTTTTTGATTTGATTTGTTTTATAGTGTTTTTTCAAGAAGGAAAGCGGCCGCCATTTTCAGGAAATAGGTAAGAGAGATACCTAATCCGATCGGCTCAAATGGCTATGTATCGTGGAAAATGTAGATATTTCTTTTTCAGATAATGAAAAATAGCAATATTAAATGGACCTCTCATATTTTTTTTTAGGATCACTAACACAAGAAATAAGATAATGTAGTGTCACCCCGAAATAAGTTATAATATGTCGACGGTATTGTGTTCGAATAATGAGAGGGCGGTGACGCCCGGTGGTCCGAGTAATTTGGGATCCGATACTGTATATTATGATATGGATGGATCGTATTGGGTAGCCACCGAATCAAAAACGTTGAATTCAGTCACTGCAGGTCAGCTCATGGACTTCGTGAACGTCTACCACACAATCCAACAACTGGAGACTCTGATAAAACCGTTTGAAGTAATAAGAATCGATTTATCGAAGAAAATTTACACCAAATGGGATACTAATAACTATGCGACGTGGAAAATGCCCTATCCAACAAAAGGCTCGCTATACGAATACAATGGGGCATTATACATGGATAAAATGGTTGGAATGCCCACCTCAACTAGTCCATCACGAACTCCACCACATACAAACTGGGTAAAAATAGCGACCTACTCATAGATATCTCGAGAACGAACAAACACTTTTATAAACTAGTATGCCTAATATCATGTGTTCTTCTGCAAGGGAACAAATTTTTGGGGGTGTGGAGAGATCCATACCCCCGTTTTACGTACGTCTCTCTCTCGGGCCTGTAGCTTAGTGGTGGAGCGCTCGGCTCATAACCGAGTGGTCGTGGGTTCGAACCCCTCCGGGCCCATCGTTTTTGCGAATTAGACCGGACCTGCGATATTTTTTGTCTCCCCCTTGATTTGGGTCATTTTCCTCAAATGCATTACTCGTATTTTTTAGAGTTTATTTTATAACCTGACACAACATAGTAAAATTATTGCCGCTATGTCGAAATTTTACATCACCCTTATTTTTGTCACACTCACGCTCTGTATCTTCTCTGCAGGATGTCTCCTGCCCTTTGACGGATCAGTGCAGGACCCAAAACTATTGGGCCCAAATATCTCAGTTCCGCTCGCGCCCATTCCTGTATCCAGTCTAGACGGAGCCAACCTCGCCTATGAACTTGAGATATCCTCAGCAGGAAACCAGAAATTCACACCTGAAAAACTCGAGGTCATCGATCCAAGCACCGGGAATATTCTCTGGACAATTGATGGTGACCTGCTTGCCGCACTCTCTCACCCGGCATCTGACCCTCTGCCGACGGAAAAAGAACGGCAAACAGGGACCGGAAAATTATCGATCCCAAGGATCTCGATCTGGTTCACCGTATCCGAGGATGCAATTCCAGATCAGCTCACGCACAGGATCACCTTTGGTCAGGCTGGAAAAGACCCGGTCATAGTCACCGGCGGGACGGTGGATGTTCGTAAAGATCTCCAGCCGGTGGTCATTGGATCACCATTTCGGGGAGCAGGTTGGCTAGCCATGGAAACGACAAGCCCGATGACACATCATTTCCTTGCGCAGATCACCATGGACTCGGTGACACGTGTCCCTCAGAAATACGCACAGGACTGGATATACGTAGATCCGAAAACCGGTAAGGCAGTGAACGGAAATTCGACACTCGCGAGAGACTATCTGGGGTATGGAAAGGAGATATACGCGGTGTCAAGCGGGACGGTCGTGGACCTCTTGGATGGACTGCCGGATGTTGAATGTGTGTATTCTGCCGGGACTCCCAGCATTGAAACGGCGGCCGGTAATTACGTGATCATCGACATGGGAAATGAAAAATATGCCTGTTACGCCCATATGATCCCGGGATCGATCCGGGTCTCACTAGGCGACACGGTATTCGAGGGGCAGATCCTTGGTCTGATGGGGAACAGCGGAAACTCGGATATCCCGCACCTCCACTTCCAGATCGTCACAGGCAAGGCGTCCTTCCTTGGGGCAGAGGAGTATCCGCATGTTTATCGATCGTTCGATGTCATTGGCCAGGTCAACGGAGATATGGCTACGCAAAGGCAGGAAAAAATACCTGGATATACCTTCGATCGCCTCTTCGCAGAGTTTTCTGACTTCGTCACGATACATCAGGATCCAGTTAGAAGGCAAAACGAACTTCCTGAGAACTGGGACATTGTCTCCTTCCCCTGATTTTTTTATTGAATGGGCCTCTGAAAAAAGGTCCATCGATCGGGGAAACGCTTTGAATAATTATCATAGATCCTGATCCTCTTCACGGAGTGAGGATATGACAAACTCCGCGTTTCATACCCTACATCATTTTATTCTTCGGGGGTTCCATATATATTGGGACTAGTCCGGGTGGCTTGGCGTCACCTATAACCTGAAACTGCCAATACGCAGGGGACGAAGTTTGAGGACGGCTGTGTC
>DALTVX010000104.1 GCA_029987395.1 Methanocorpusculum sp.
AACTCCTTTACGAGAGCAACATAGGATTTTTTTATCGTTTCAGGCGTCGCGTTTTCAGCCACGCCAAGAGTGTCATAGTGGGAATCGCCCATTCGACTATGTTATTGGTTTTATTAAAGGATAGAACTTATCTCATAATCGAGCAATACAATACGAGTATGTATATCGGAGTCGACCATGGGACAACGTCTCTTCGGTTCGCAACAGAAACTGGAAAGCATCTGAAAATAACGCGGGAAGCAGCAAAGAGTTTCGAGATATCGGCTCTGGAAAAACTCTGTCCAATCAATGAGATAGAGGGGTTTGCTGTTTGTTATTCGATGGGTGATAACTTTTCCAAAATAACACCGATCGCTCAGTTGAAAAACCGCGGGGTGATCACCCGTAACGGCGCAGGAGAACATATCGGCGGAGGGACGCGGGTATTCGATGTGATAAAAGAGTCAGGTATCCCGGCGATGTGTATCCCAGGGATCCACCACGGTTCAGATACGGATCCAAGGTTCAAAGTATATTCCCATCAGACGAGCCCGGAAAAGCTGGGAATTGCCTATCTTGCAAAACAAACGCTCGAAAACACGTTTATCATTTCTGATATAAGCTCGAACACCGTTTCGGTTCTTGTTTCCAATGGAAAAATCGTTGGAGCCTTCGACGCGTGCATCTTCGCGCCGGGGACCCAGCACGGAGCCCTTGATGTGGACGCTATCAGAAAAATCGATGATGGGGAATGTACTGCTAATGAGGCGTTCACGACCGCGGGGGTCTCATTTCACCTTGAAGAGAAGTATCAAAAACCAGCGATCGCCATGTGGGCTGCTATGGAATGCGCCTCACTTCTTCTCCTTTCACGCGAGGCACCTATTGCCCTTGCCGGAAGTCTTGCGCCTGAATCGGCCGAGGAAATCTCTGCACTGCTCCAAAAACCGGTGATAGTGTATGATGAATGGGCAGCGTCTGATGGCCTTGCTCTCATGGCGCGGGATATTTTCGCCGGAGCAAAAGAGATCCTTGGTATTCCCGTGATTCTGCCCCGTAAATAATTAATCCTCCCCATCTCACCCTTAAATTTTTAAAATAGTGTTTTTTTTTCTAAAAATCTTCAAACAGTAAATTCATATTGATTAATCGTGATAGATATAAGTGATATGAGAGAACTACGCATCCACGGTAGAGGTGGACAGGGATCGGTGACTGCTGCTGAATTGATAGCAACAGCTGCTTTTACCGCAGGTGTCTATTCCCAAGCATTTCCTGCGTTTGGTGTTGAACGCCGGGGTGCACCCGTGCAAGCATTTGTGCGGTTCAGCGACGAGAAGATCCGCCTTAGAAGTCAGATCTACGAACCGGATTATATTATTGTCCAGGACAGTACTCTTATCCGCGACGTGAATGTATTTGCAGGAATGTCGGCAGGCGGCATCGCCATCGTCAACACAGAAAAGGAGGGGAAATATAACCTTCCTGAAGGTGTAAAACTGATCGTCATCGACGCAACGAAGATCGCGATCGAAGAGATCGGTCTCCCAATAACCAATACAACTCTGATGGGAGCATTTGCTGCCGCAAGCGGGGAGATAACTCTTGAAGCTCTTGAAGGTGCGATCAGACACAGGTTTGCCGGAAAACTTGCAGATACCAATGTCGCAGCGGCAAAACGTTCATATTCTATGGTAAAGGAGGGACGCGTATAATGGCTCTAGGAATTGGCTGTACCGCCCGCCCGGGCAAAAGCAGAAATAATAAAACCGGTTCATGGAGAATTTATTATCCGATCATGGACACGGAAAAATGTACGAAATGCGGAACATGTCAGCTGATCTGTCCAGAGGGATGTATCACCCAGAACCCTGACAAAACATATGCGATCGATCTTGACTTCTGCAAAGGATGCGGCATGTGCGCCGAAGAATGTCCAGATAAAGCAAAGGCGATCACCATGAAGATGGAGGAAAAATAAATGACGATGAACATTATGGAGGGCTCGATCGCCATCGCAGAAACAGTTCGTCTCTGCAGACCGCAGGTCATCTCAGCATATCCGATCACCCCGCAGACCCACATCGTCGAGGGACTCGCATCGATCGTTGCTGACGGACGCCTCGATGCAGAATACATGTGCGTTGATTCCGAGTTCTCGGCACTCTCGGCATGTATCGGAGCATCAGCCGCTGGAAGCAGAGTTTACTCAGCAACCACCTCACAGGGCCTCGCCCTTATGGCCGAGGTCGTGTTCAACGCAGCAGGCATGAGACTTCCGATCGTTATGGGTATCGCAAACCGCGCCATCTCCGCACCTCTATCGATCTGGAACGATCAGCAGGATTCCATTATGCTTAGAGACTCCGGCTGGATACAGCTCTATGCTGAAGACAACCAGGAAGCGATCGATATGCATATCCTTGCATACAAAGTCTGTGAAGATCACGACATCCTCATCCCAGCATTCGTCTGCTTTGACGGATTCATCCTCTCTCATGTGTTTGAACCGATCGATATGCCATCACAGGAACTCGTTGACAAATTCATCGGCCCGTTCAAACCGTATCAGAAACTTGATGCAAAGGACCCGATCTCATTTGGTATGTATGCGACACCTGAATACTATCTTGAGTTCAGATATGAACATGATCAGGCGGTCAAACGTGCCGGAGATGCTATCAAGAAATACGGAAAAGAGTTCGGCGAAATTTTCGGACGCGACTATTCAGAGTTAGTGGTCGGCTACAAACTTGAAGATGCTGAGATCGCAATTGTTGCAATGGGATCCATCTGTGGGACCGTCAAAGACGCGATCGATGAGATGCGTGCAGACGGTAAAAAAGTAGGACTCTTGAACCTCCGCTGCTTCCGCCCGTTCCCATCAACAGATGTGGCAAAAGCTCTTGCGCATGTCAACACCATCGCAGTTCTTGATAAAAATGTCAGCCTTGGTTCAAAGGGAGCGGTCGCGATAGAAATCAAGGAGGCCTGTTATGGTTCAAACATACCAGTCTACGACTACATCCTTGGTCTGGGCGGCCGTGACGTGAGAAAGAAAGACATCAAGAAGATCGTTGACCTCGCAGAAAAAGGCGAAGGCGACATGTTCTATGGATTACGCACAGAGGTGCTTTGAAATGGTTGACAAAACGATAGAAAATTTTGACTGTGGACACAGAGCCTGCGGAGGATGCGGAG
>DALTVX010000105.1 GCA_029987395.1 Methanocorpusculum sp.
ATATAAATGGAATTGAAAATACGGCAGACTTCTCGAAAACATGGGGTATTGCAATTGACGGAACAAGTACACCATATGGAATTGGGGCTAATTCTATTTCAACAGGGGATTACGTTACGTTCACCTATGGTCCGTATCTCGAAACACCAGAATATATTGTCAATATAACAGTTGGTATCGAACCAAATCTCAGCATTATAAGCCCCCTCAACATGACCACCGGTTCATCGGCTATATTTACTGCTCTATCTTCTTTCCCAGAAAACACAGTATATACTTGGGACTTTGGTGACAGCACAAAAGCAGTTGAAACAAAAGCTTCAGGCGTTTCCTCGGCGGTAGAGAAAACCTATACCACTACCGGAATAAAAACAATTTCTGTAACTGCAGTATCCGAAGACATCTCGATACGGAACACAGTTACAATTTCCGTAACCACACCTCCTGCAGCGTTTAACGAATCAAGCGGAATATTAGCAAACCTTGCCGGGATATCTGTTCCAGACACAACACAGATCTCATTCACTGGGACCGATGTTACAGATTTGTCAAATATTACAATAAGCATTTCCAGATATCAAAATTACAGTTCGATCACCGATGATGATTGGGTGGATATTCAAGCGAACTACACCATCCCCAACACCAATGAAAAACCCCTCCTAATCTTAGAAATAGACTCTTCGAATGCTGATGGGGTAAATAACATTCATCAACTTAGTAATTACGCCCGACTTACCGTTCGTCTTTCAATTGATTCTGCCACTGCATCCAACGTCAGTTTCTATCGATATGTCAGCGGTTCTAACAGTTATGAACAACTAAATTACACCAAAGGTCTTAGTTACTTCCCTACAAACGGAAACCCAAGTTGGGCTGAATTCCTCGTAGATATTCCAGGATTCTCCACGATCATCGCAGCTGTCGATGAGATCCCGAAAGATGCTAGAGCAACTGTAGTTTTATCGGGAGGGACACCCGGTGGTCAGCCAAATCCACAACCTCCAACCATAAGCTATCGAACGATCACCGTCAACCCCGGATCTTTCACCTACACAACCACGATGGATGGGAAATCCTTCATCGTAGACAGGATGAGTGTATTTGGGATCCTTGATGCATCCGGAATGGCAATTCAGACGAAAGGAACGGATTATGGGATCTATATCCATTCCATCGACGGAATGGCGGCTCAGGATGGAACCACGAACGGATGGATGTATCAGGTAAATGGTATAGCACCAGGCCAGGGAGCTAGCAATTATATCACCCACGATGGAGACAAAATCATTTGGTATTACAGCGATAGTATGGAGGCAACACCCTCAACAAGCACGCGTACCTACGGGTTTACTGTTAAGGTAAATCCAGGTGTAGTGCCAACTGCGGTGCCGCAGCCCACACTTTCACCGGCAAAAACACCAACCATCAACCTTGGGGTTCCAAACGGAGTTACCGTTAGCAGTGGAACATCTCAAACAATTACTGTTGACACCTTGATCACACAAGCAGGAAGTTCTGTCATCATAACCGAAGACACCATCATTATTACCACACTGGGTCTTCAGATGACCATACAGGTAAAGAACCTACGTTGGGCAGATGAAATAGCCACGGCTGATATTCAAAGTGTTACAACAAAACTTTCACCGGCTTCATCCCTGATTCAAACCGCAGGTATAGTAATCTAAGGAGGATAAAAATGTCAAGAAATCTCACAAAAATAATTTTCACTCTGCTCATAGTATTGTTTGCGATCTTTTCCTTTACCGGATCAGTGGCTGCTGAAAATGAAACCACACAGGTCTCTCCAATATTATTCCTTACGTTTGATACGATCCCGGCAGATCTGATAAGCGGTGCTGAAGTAACTCTCAACACATCCTCTAATATCAGCGAATCGACCTTGAAGATGTTAAAAAATATGGAGGGTGTATCTGGAATGAACATCGCTTATATGGTTGACATCACCTCAAAGGGACTCAACACCTCAACAATCAATCAAACAAGAATACAGCTGCCTGTAGCAAAAAGCTGGACTGAGAATAAATCTAATATTGGTGTGATCACTATCACAAATCAGACAGTGAAACATTATAATGCATCTCTGATCGAGAGTGTTGATGATAAGCAGCAGGTCTTTCAGGCAAATCTGACATCTCTGCCTGACAAAGTTTTCCTTGTTTCGATAACAAAAACTATTATCCCTGAAACTCCGATTTCAACTCCAACTCAAGTTATAGAAAGCCCAACTCCCACGGTAACCTCAACACCGGCATCACCGGCACCGTTAATGTGGATTGCAGGATGTCTTGTGATCGGAATTCTTTTCGCGAATCGCAGAAAAGAATGAGAAGAGACCATACCACACATCTTTATTTTACTTAACACAAACAGTATATCAACAATTATGCTTCGTCACCCCGTTCTCCTTCTTCCTGTGCTCCTCGTCGTTCTCCTCGTGAGCATTTTTATCACCACCTGTATCGGAGTGTCGGGGTTCTCCCTTCTCACCTTTGACTCGGCGATGATCCATAAACTGATTTTTGAGGTCAGGCTCCCGCGGGTGATCGGGGCTCTTCTCGTAGGAGCTGGGCTTGCATCTGCCGGATGTGTGATGCAGGGGCTTTTTAGAAACCCAATGGCCGATCCGTATATCATCGGGACCTCCACCGGCGGTGCTCTTGGGGCTGCCTGCGCTATTGTTTTTCTCGGTGGGTTTCTAATGCCGCTCTTTGCCTTTATTGGAGCAGCCGCTTCAACAACCACGGTGTATATTATTTCAAAAAGAAATGGCAGAATGGGAGTCGAGACACTCCTATTATCAGGAATTGCCGTTTCACTGTTCCTTTCCGCTATGCTATCCTTCATCATGTACATGTCGGGAAACAGCCTTCACCAAATAATGTTCTGGATGATGGGCGGATTCTGGAACATGTACTGGGACGACGTGGGACTCGCTCTCTTGATTCCTGCCGCCGCAGTTATACTTTTCATCTTTTCCCGTGACCTGAATGTTATGGCACTTGGGGAGGAGGAAGCGATTCATCTTGGCGTCAACACCGAGCTAACGAAAAAAATCCTTCTCATAGTTTCCACATTTATTACTGCCATCGCAGTTTCTATATCCGGATGCATCGGATTTATCGGGCTCATCATCCCCCACATCATGCGGATCTTTACCGGACCAGATCATCGGGTACTTCTTCCGGCATCCATGCTTGCAGGATCCATTCTTCTTATATGGGCAGATACATTTGCGAGAACTCTGCCTATTGAGATCCCAGTTGGAATTGTCACCGCATTTCTTGGAGCTCCGTTCTTCATTTACCTGCTTCGTCGGAGAACACGGATATGACACCAACCATTTCTGCGGACAACATCTCGATAAGTTATGGTGACCACCATGTTATCCAACAGTTCTCTCTCGCAGTTGATCAAGGAGGATTTATCGGGATCCTTGGACCAAACGGATGTGGGAAGACAACCTTCCTCCGAGCCCTTTCCCGGATATTAAAACCAGATCAGGGTGCGGTTTTCATCGAAGGACTTGATGCAGAATCATACGATTCACGGACTTTGGCAAAAACGATCGGATGCGTGGGCCAGGAAACTGATGTGGCATTTCCATTCACTGTCAGGGAGATCGTCCTTATGGGAAGATACCCGCATATTGGGAAACTTGCCCCCCTGTCAGCAAAAGATTTGGCAATCGCAGATGAAGCGATGAAAACAACAAACACGCTTTATCTCGCAGACCGGCTGATCACCGAGGTTTCTGGAGGGGAACGTCAGCGTGTCCTGATCGCAAGAACACTGACTCAGCAGCCGAAAATTCTCCTGCTGGACGAACCAACATCCCATCTCGATATCAATCATCAGATAGAGATCATGGACCTGATCAGGGATCTGACCCCAAAGATCACCATCATTGGGGTGTTTCACGATTTGAATCTGGCGTCATATTACTGTGACCGGATCGTGATCATGAAAGAGGGAAAGATTCTCGCGGTTGGAACTCCTGAAGAAGTGCTGACGCCTGAAAAAATTCGGGAAAGTTTTTCTGTCAAAATGATGGTGGCCACTCACCCGCTTACCGGAAAACCCAGTCTTATCCCAGAATACGGATTTCAGCCGGCCTCCACCTCCACCCGCATCCATGTTATTTCTGGAGGGGGAACCGGAACAGAGATCCTCCACACCTTGTCTTTGCATGGTTTTACCGTATCTGCAGGCGTACTTGCGGCAAATGACTCAGACTGTATTGCGGCCATAAAACTTGGACTGGAGACGATCATTGAACCGCCGTTTGCTGTCGTGAGTGATGCATCTGTCCAAAAATTAAAGACAATGCTTACAAATGCCGATATGATCGTTGTCACCGGCATGCCCATAGGACATGGAAATCTGGCAAATCTAAAAGCCCTTACTGAGACAGCAAAACCAGTATATCTGATTGGAGAAGGCGAAGATTACACAGACAGAGAAGCAACCCGGATCCGAAAAACCCTGATCGAAAATGGAGCGGTCGTGATATCTGGCATCACAACTCTTGTGAAGATACTTTATGCATGAATTCCTTAGAGAGAATAAAACCATGAACACCATCGGCATCTCCACAAACTGTGCCATGCACCTCCCGCTCGAACGTGTACTCGACATCCTGGAGCCGATCACAGGTCTTGTGGAGATCCAGTGTGATGCATACCATTCTCTTTTTCGACACGCAGCCGTTCTGGAGAAATTTGATCTTCGTTACACGATCCATGCCCCAACGTCAGACGGAAACATCGCAGAACCGTTTGAACCTATCCGCAGAGCTAGTATCGAGGTGCTCAAAGAGACTGCCGAAATCGCAGACTCCACAGGCGCAGAAAAATTAGTGATCCACCCGGGATTTTGCCTGGACCCGACTGTCTGGAATGATTCAATTTCTGCACTGCACAGATCGATCCAAGAACTGGGAGCTCTTCAGGGAAAATTTTCCGTCCGGTTCGTGATGGAAAATCTAGGATCCTTGGAGTGCTGTCATTTTCAAAGTACGGAACTTGTCCAAGAACTTCGTGCGTCAGGACTCGGGTTGACTCTGGACGTGGGACACGCAAATCTTACCGGAACACTGGATGCGTTTCTTCAAGAAAAACCAGATCATCTGCACCTCCATGACAATAAAGGGATAGACGATGAACACGCCGCGTGCGGGACAGGGACAGTAGATTTTTCAAAGATTTTAGGAGCAACCGAAGATGCGACGCTTATTCTCGAAGTTCTCAGACTTGAGGATGTCAAGCCAAGTCTGGAGTATCTGGCGTCACTTGGGTATTAACTGAATAAGAGAGATAATAAGGAGCATGAAAAAAAATTATTTTTAGCTGGATTCAAACATCACGTGACAGAAAAACCTAACACAAACCCATTTAACTCCGTCAATCCAACAAATATACACTATCTCTATCAGAGGTTTACCCATGCTAGAAAACGAATATCAGCTTGAATACTTCAAAGAAAACGGATTCATCCGCAAAATCTGTAAAAAATGCGGGTATGCATTTTGGACTCTTGACCCAAACAGAGAGATCTGCGGCGATGCACCGTGCGAACCATATCAGTTCATCGGGGACCCTATCTTCAAAAAACATAACCTTGTGGAGATGCGGGAAGCATACCTCTCCTTCTTCGAGAGAAACGGCCACACGAGGATAGAAAGATATCCGGTAGCTGCAAGATGGCGTGACGATATCTACCTCACCATAGCGTCCATTGCTGATTTCCAACCGTTTGTAACGAGTGGGGTCTGTCCCCCACCAGCAAACCCGCTGACGATCTCACAGCCTTGTATCCGACTCAATGATTTGGATAATGTCGGAAGATCAGGCAGGCATTTCACCTGTTTTGAGATGATGGCACATCACGCCTTCAATACAGATGAGAAGCCGATCTACTGGAAAGATCACTGTCTTGAACTCTGCAGCGGATTTGTTGAATCTCTTGGCGGCGATATATTCAATCTCACCTACAAAGAAAACCCGTGGTTCGGCGGAGGGAATGCCGGAGCAAGTGTCGAGGTCTTAATGGGTGGCCTCGAAGTAGCCACACTCGTTTTCATGAATCTTTCCCGGAAAAACTCAGGCAAACCTCCGGTAAGCATTGAGGGCAAAGATTACTATGAGATGCCTCTGAGGATCGTCGACACTGGATATGGACTAGAGCGGTTCACCTGGGCATCCTGTGGTACACCTACCGCGTATGATGCGGTTTTCCCTGAGATGATCCCGCGTATTCTTACATCAGCAGGAATGGAGGATCATCTTGATAACCCGGAGATCGAGCGCATTTTAGGTTTGAATGCAAAATTTGCCGGTCTCATGGATATCCGCGGCGAAAAGATCCGTGATCTGAGACAGCAGGTCGCCAACGCGACGAACATCTCTCTTTCAAAACTGGAAGAGATCATCGTCCCGATGGAAAGTGTGTATGCTCTTTGCGACCACACCAGGTGCCTTGCGTATATGCTCGGTGATCTTATCGTCCCGTCCAATGTCCGCGAAGGATATCTGGCCCGTCTTGTACTCAGGCGCAGTATCAGAATGATGCAGGACCTGAAACTCGACGAGGACCTTGGTGATCTTGTGGTTTCTCAGATGAAAACGGTCGGTCTTGCCAACTTTGAGCAGGATGAGGATATCGTTAGACACATCATCAGTCGTGAGGTCGAGAAGTATGATACGACCATCGAACGCGGGACCAGAACTGTTCAGCGTGTTGGACAGTCGTATGTC
>DALTVX010000106.1 GCA_029987395.1 Methanocorpusculum sp.
ATTACGGGGGGGCACTGAAAACACGCATTCCTTTGTCTCAGCAAAAAACACAGAGGTCAATTTGGTCCAGTTTGTGATGCACACCCAGGATATAGAAAAACCCAAACAAGAACGTGTGGTCGAAGAGTCTAAAGAAGATCTGAACTTTATTCAAAGAGTTCTGCGGCTCTTTGGCCTCTCGTAATTTTTTTATTAATGCAGCGGCAAAATCAGCAAATCCCAAAAGAAATCGCCACGCTCTCCGCTAAATCGCGTTTTATCCTCTTAGAGCAACTATATAATGAATCCCGCCTACAATACTACATTAGATATGTTCGAACTAATCCTTAGCCCAGAGATATTACCCTGGGTTTTGATCGTCATCGGAGCCATATTGCTGGTGATCGAAGCTACCTCTCCTGGTTTTTTCATGGGAGTTCCCGGGACTGCCCTGATCGTTCTTGGGGTCATTTCCTTCTTCTTCGGATTCGACTTCCTTTCAACCCCATTAGGTGTAGGGATCGTTATTCTGGTAGCTATGTTGGCCGCGATCTTCACGGTCATCATGTATCGAAGGATCTCCCCTGATCAAAAACCCACCACCTCCGGTCAGGACTCGATCATTGGTAAACTCGGGATCGTCACCGTTGATGTCGTCACCGATTCGATCTCCGGCAAAGTCGTAATAGACAACATTGTTTGGAGCGCAAAAAGCACAGACGGTACAATACCGTCAGGAACAAAGATCGTTGTCTCCGCCGCAAGCGGAGTTCATCTGATCGTCAAAGAGGCGTAAATATATGGAACCATTAGCATTACTAGCAATAATTTTAGTCATTATCATTCTTTTCCTGTTTGCAAAGGGTGTCGTCATCGTTCAGCCATACCAAAAAGGACTGGCTGTCCGTCTTGGAACATACACAGGTCAGGTCAATCCTGGTTTCAAATGGGTCGTACCGTTCATCACCACAGTGTACAAACTCGACCTCAGGACCCAGGTCATCGACGTTCCATCACAGGAAGTTATTACCAAAGATAACTCCCCTACCGACGTCGACGCGATCATTTATGTTCGTGTCATGGATCCTGAACGTGCATACTTTGAGGTAGCCAACTACCGTCAGGCAACCGTTGCCTTGGCCCAGACAAGCCTTCGTGGCATCATTGGTGACATGGAACTCGATGAGGTCCTTTACAACCGTGACATGATCAACCGCAGGCTTCGGGACATCCTTGATAAGGAAACCGACCAGTGGGGTGTCAAGATCGAGCGTGTCGAGATCAAAGAGGTCAACCCAATTGGCGCTGTAAAACAGGCAATGACCGAACAGACCTCTGCAGAAAGAGAACGGCGTGCTGCAATTCTCCGTGCTGACGGAGAAAAACGTGCAGCGATCCTCAAAGCCGAGGGTCTTAGACAGAGTATGATCCTTGAGTCCGAGGGTGAACGTCAGAGTAAGATCCTTCGTGCAGAAGGAGAACGTCAGAGCCGGATCCTTGAAGCTCAGGGTGAAGCCCAGGCCCTTCGGATCGTCTCTCTTGGTTCACGGACTCTTGACAAACGTTCGCTCACGGTCCTCTCCTTAAACACCTTGGAAAAAATGGCGGACGGTCAAGCAACCAAGATCATCTTCCCATTCGAGGTCACAAACCTCATCAAACAGGGTGCAAAGTTCCTCGGTGGAGAAGAGCTTGCCGAGACGGATATCATTTCTGATATCTTCCTAGATGAAAGCATCCTTGGTGATCTCCCAGACAAAGAAGAGATCGCCAAAGCTGTAGAAGCGGTGAAAAACGCAAGCGAACTTGCAAAAACACCGGAAGATATCATTGATTGATTCTCTCCCCTCTTTTTTTTCATATACCGCAGCTCACCTATCTTTCCTAATGAAAACTAACTTACCCCGGTACAACCAACAGTAATACAGAACCGAGGGGCATGAATATGGCATTAAAAATACTTCATTCCGGTCGTCGGAAAACAGAACAAAATACCGTCACCTATGAACATGGAAACACGGACAGCCTGACGCAGTTCGCTTATGGCAAATTTCCCATAGACTATGCGCTCAACTTTGCAGGTCTTACCCTATCCCTTGAACTGAAAACTGGGCTCTATAATTATAAACGTGCGCTTGGAGACTGGAAAACCGAGATCAACGTCTCTATAGACGGCGGTCTCATGATGATCCACCCAGTCGAACCCCTCAACCTTCCAGACAACCTCACTGACTTCCTGGAGATCAACTTCGATCCGATCAAGATCGAACCCTCAGGAAAGTGCGTCGTTTTTGTGACGATGCCCATCGAGATCGGCATTTTTCTTGAATCAACGAGCGGCTCAGTCGACATCCTCGACATCGTCTCCTATGTTTATCCCAAATACTCACTCTATGGCAGCTCAAACCGCGGGGTGATCACACGGGTCCATAAAAGCAAGGTGTACTACATGCCGCCTTCGGTGAAAAACTATGAGGCAGGTCTGTTGAAACTCGAGATACAAAATCGATCCAGCGACTGGGTGACCGTTGGGCGGGTCATCATTTATCAGAAAGGTCTTTCCTTGTATTATGATGACGAGTTCGTGTCCGCGTCCGCAGAAATGACCATCATCAGTCCGGATGTGGCTGTTGTCACCGGGATCGATTCACCTCTGCGCCCCGAGATGTACCCCTCGAATAAACTCTTCAAAAATCGTAAAACCTCGGCGTTCTATAATGTACCTGGTATGCTCAGCGATGCCTCTTATACGATGGACATGGGGCTGATCTGAAATGGCGGACAACAGCACCGAGATACTTGGAGGGACCGAGTTCTTTGGCACCACGTTCATAGGCGAGATCACGTATGGAGATCTTATCACGGCGACCATCATCATTCTTGCTACCTACATTATTGCAAGAGTGATCTCGGTTGTTGTCATGCGGATCCTTGCCGGTAAAGTTGAGATCAGCAACAGCGCGTTCCTCTCAAAACTCGCTAGGTGGCTAGTGTATTTTGTTGGTATCGTTGCTGCAAGTCCATTCCTGCACATAGACTTTTCCGGTCTTATGGTGGCCGGAGGTATTGTTGCCATCGCGATAGGATTTGCCTCCCAAAACACCCTCTCCAATTTTGTTGCCGGTGTTCTTCTTATGTTCGAGCGCCCAGTCGGCATCGGGGACAACATCAGTGTGAACGGGATCCAAGGATATGTTGAAGATATTGGTCTCCTTTCAACGACGATCCGCTCCTACGACGGGATATTTGTCCGGATCCCCAACGAATCAATGTTCTCCTCAGCTATCACGAATTATGTTGCCCACATTGCACGAAGATTCGATTACATTATCGGGATCAGATACTCAGACGATGCAGACAAAGCCATCAAAGTTATCAAAGAGGTCATCGCCAAACATCCGTATGCTCTGAAAAATCCTGCTCCTTCGGTGTACGTGGACGAACTTGGTTCAAACAGCATCAATATCAAGATCCGTATCTGGAGTCCGTCGGGATTCTGGTGGGATGTCAGGACCGATATACTATGGAAATTGTTTCAGGCTCTTCGAAAAGCCGGCATCGATATCCCGTTCCCGCAGCTCACCCTCTGGACAGGGGAAGATGCGGCAAAATCTGCTAAGACGGCTGCAAAAGGCAGCGGTTTCTCACCCCAAGAAGTTCTTGGAAAAAGCGAAGTATCTCCGGAAAACGCTATCAAGGTAATCAAATAAATGGATCAAAAAAACATATTTGCCCAGCTCTCAGCTGAAGATCTGGATATGCGCCATAAAGCCGTCGAAGAGCTGGCGGCTCGTGGAAAAATCGATTCGGATACCATCATCCCCCAGATCATTGCAGAACTCAAAACCGGCAATATGAATGTTCGGTGGTATCTCGGCCGTGCTTTGATCGCGATCGGCCCATCTGTGACCCCCTACCTTCGGGCCGCCTCAGAAAAGGAGACTGATATGGCGATCCAGAAATATTACGGCGCAATTTTCGCCGCATTCGGGGAAGGATCTGTTCCTGAACTAATCGACATGTTCTCCTCGAAAAATCCGACCACCCGTGGTATGGCGGCCGCTTCCCTCGAAAAGATCGGCGAGCCGTGCATCCCCGCTCTTATTGCGGCCGCAAACTGTTCAAACGGTACCGTAAAAAGCTGTGCTGCCCTCACCCTTGCAAAATTCCAGATATTTGAATACTGATTCATGGCGGAACTTGTAACCTCCCCCGAGTACCGGGCATATCTCGACGGCCTCATCGCAGGTCTCGACCGGGCGATGGAAATCGCCAATGCAGCAAAAAGCATTGGCATCGATCCCCGCCCGTATGTCGAGATCCCCATAGCAAGTGACCTTGCTGGAAGAGTGGAAGCTCTGCTTGGGTACAAAGGGGTGGCCGAAAAGATCCGGGTACTCGAAGATCAGATGTCACGAGAAGAGGCGGCACTCAAGATCGGTGACGCCTTTGTTGCACAGGAATTTGGCGAATCTTCCCGTGAGGACATCCTCGATCATGCCATTCGAACATCTATGGCCCTCCTCACCGAAGGAGTGGTCGCCGCACCGACCGAGGGTATTGGCAAGATCTCTGTTGGAAAAAACGATGACGGCACCGAGTATCTCTCCATCTATTATGCAGGCCCGATCCGTTCTGCCGGCGGAACTGCTCAGGCACTTTCTGTTCTCGTCGGCGATTATGTTCGCCGGCTTTTAGGCATCGACCGATACAAACCCCGCGACGAAGAGATCGAGCGGTACGTCGAGGAGATCAAACAGTACAACAGTATCATGAGCATGCAGTATCTTCCAAAAGACGACGATATCCGCATGATCATTCGTCACTGTCCGGTCTGCATCGACGGTGAACCTACCGAGAAGGAAGAGATCTCCGGACACCGAAACTTAGAGCGGGTCGAGACGAATGTCGTTCGCGGCGGTATGGCCCTTGTAATCGCCGAAGGTATTGGTCTCAAAGCCCCCAAGATCCAGAAAAACGTCGCTAAAATGAATCTCGATGGATGGGAATGGCTGGCAGAGCTCATCAGTGGGAACACCCCCGAACAGGAGGAAGAGGAGGAGCCGGGAGTCCACCCAAAGGACAAGTACATGCGTGACATGCTTGCAGGTCGACCGGCATTTTCCTATCCCATGAGAAAAGGCGGGTTTCGATTCCGCCTTGGTCGGTGCAGAGATACCGGTCTTGCCACCTGCGGATTCAATCCGGCCACCTTGCACATCCTTGACGATTATCTCGCAATTGGTACGCAGATGAAGGTCGAGCGGCCGGGAAAAGCCTGCGGTGTTGTCCCGTGCACTGATATTGAGGGACCGACCGTTCGCCTCACGTCCGGTGAGGTCCGCCGGATCGACACACTTGCCGAATCAAACGATGTGTATGACAAGGTCGAGTACATCCTCGATGTCGGCGAGATGCTCATCTCGTTTGGCGAGTTCATGGAAAATAACCATGTCCTGATGCCGCCGAGCTACTGTGAGGAGTGGTGGATCCAGGAAGGCGGACCGCGTCGCCCGAAAAGCGAAGCCGAGGCCCTTTCATTCGTCTTAGAAGGGGCATACCTCCATCCAAATTATACCTGGTTCTGGGACGACTGCACGGAAAAACAGCTCATCTTCCTCTCCGACAAGGTCGCTGCGACCGGTTCTATGCGAGAAGGTGTCCTCTTCATCCCACAAGATCCGGCGGTCAAAGAGGTCCTCGAAGAACTGCTTGTCCCGCATACCGTTCGAGAGGGATCATATATCCTGAAAAATCCTCTCGCATTCATCATGGGTCTTGGTCTCACCTATACCCTCGAGAAAAGTCCGACCTGGAAAACTTTGCCGCCGTTTGTGAACGGTCTCACCATGGCCATCCATTTATCGGGCCTCAAGATGCGGTCGAAGGCCGGGACCCGTGTTGGCGGCAGAATGGGGCGGCCGGGAAAATCTGCGCCTAGAAAAATGAAGCCGCCGGTCCATGTGCTTTTCCCGATCGGTGAATCCGGCGGGATGAGACGTTCCATCGACAACGCCGCAAAGCTCTGCAACTCCGACTCCGAGGATAATTTCCTCGGGACCTCGGTCACGATCGGACAGGTCGAGGGTCTCGTTCATGTTGAGACCGGAGAGCGTCTTTGTCCAAAATGCGGAGCCGTGACCTTCAAGAGCCGGTGCTCGGACTGCGGTGCCCATACGGATGCGGTCTATCGGTGCCCACGTTGTAATCAGCGAGGAGAAGAAGGTCAGACGACCTGCCCAAGATGCGGAGCGAATCTTGTCTGTTTAAAGGACAGCATCATCAGCCTCTCACAAGAGTATGCCGCCGCCCTTAAGGTGGTCGGGATTTCCCCCTCTTCGATCCCTGAACTGAAAGGTGTTCGCGGACTAATCTCCCGGGAACGTGTGATCGAACCTCTGGAAAAAGGTATTCTTCGTGCGAAAAACAACGTCTTTGTCTTCCGTGACGGCACGATCAGATACGATATGATCGATCTGCCGCTGACCCATTTCCGCCCTGCCGAGGCCAATGTCTCGGTGGAAAAACTCCGCTCGATCGGCTATACAAAGGATATGCACGGCGCAGAACTCACCGACCCCGCACAGCTTCTCGAGCTCCATCCTCAGGATATCATGGTCTCTGTTGACTGCGGCGAGTATCTCCTCAGTGTCGCCGCGTATATCGATGAACTTTTAGAAAAGGTGTATGGTCAGAAGGCGTTTTATCAGGTGAAAACTCCCGAAGATCTGATCGGTCACTTGGTGATGGGTCTTGCCCCACACACGAGTGCCGGTGTCCTCGCCCGGATCGTTGGATTCACCAAAGCAAAGGCAGGCTACGCTCATCCGTATTATCATGCGGCAAAGCGCCGAAACTGTGACGGGGA
>DALTVX010000107.1 GCA_029987395.1 Methanocorpusculum sp.
AACGAATTTTGTTCGGCCTGACTCATCGGCAACAAGGCCGCTCTGCATCATCCGATCACTTCTCGCTTCCCATTCCTCGATGAACTTTACGTGGATACAGGAAACGACACCCGCCTTCAACTCACTCAGCTTTGTCGGCTCAGAAGGAACCAGACACCGATCATCCTCGATCTCGGTGACACGGGAACCAGAGTGAAGTTTCAGATTGGGAACACCCTTGAACGAATCGACAACGGCCGAATCGACACGATACCATTTTTCAAGCTCAAGGATCGGCAGCTCCGACGCCTTAGAAAAAATGACAAAACGTACGGCTCCCGTACTATCGGCAAAGACCCCACTCTGAGCAATTGCTGGAGAGTTAGGAGTCTGAAGAGAGACTACTTTTACCTCGACGCTGACCCAGTCATTAGGCTGGATATCAGCGATGTTCACGACATCGCCCGACGAAGAACTCGTGGTTGACTTGGCCTCTTCGGGGATATTGTACTGTTTGTAGTTATCAGAGAGTACTTTTCGTTCTGCTTCGAACGGAACTACACCAAACTCATTGATGTAAAGATTAAGTTTCTCTGTGATGCTGTGCTTGTCCGGCGAAACTCCTTTAGACACTAGGTTAAGGGAGATTCTGTCGGTAATCTGCTGGATCTGCTGTGCGTCCATTTTGATCTCCAAATACAGATTAACTTGAAAGCATATATACCCCTAACCGCGCGGTCCAATAGTGCCTCGAGAAAAGTAAAAATGGCGTTCCCACTCAGAGAGAGCGCGAAAATTTCCGACAGAAAATAAGAAAATCAACAGTCAAAAACAATCTAAAAAATGACCCCTCTCAAAGAAGAGAGGGAAATAATTGTTTACCAACAAATGTTTTGGAGACGTATAGATCAGAAGTCTACCGTATGCTGTTTCGCCGTTCCATCACGATCGTGTTTTGCCATGCACCAAAACAGTCTATTGCGATTTTTTCGCGGTATCCGATCTCTCGAAAACCGCACTTGTGATGAAGATTGATACTGGCTTCATTAATAGAGAGGATGTTTGCATACAAACTCCAATAGCCCTTTTCTTCACTCGCACGGCAAAGATGACACATCAACTCGGTGCCAAGACCCTTGCCTCGAAATGCTTTATCAAAATAAATGCTGACCTCGATGACACCCCGATAGGCTTCACGGGCAGAGGTGGGGCTAACAGCGCACCACCCAACAACGATATCACCCACGAGCAGAACATAACGGCAGTCTTTCAGATGGGCCGCATCCCAGGCTTCGAAGATCGGACATTCTGTTTCGAATGTTGATATGCCCTCAAGGAGCGCCTGCTGATAGATCTCGCTAACGCGTGCCCAGTCACGCTCTTCCATTTCTCTAATGGTATGACCCAAGAGGACCTCATTCGTCACGATTTCTCCTCCTCTTCGATCTCGAGACTGATATCAGCGCATTTTACCGAATGCGTCAAGGCCCCCATACTGATCACATCAACATCGAGACCGGCATATCTGCCCACGGTTTCTGGAGTGATCCCACCCGATATCTCCAGTTTCACGTCCTCACGAAGACCTGCCGCCTCAAGAGCGGAGATAGATTCTCGGATAAGATCAGGGGTCATGTTGTCGAACATGATGATATCGGCCCCGGTCTTTGCCGCAAGAAGAGCGTCCTCCAAAGACTCCACCTCACACTCGATCAGCTTATTTGAATATGCACGACATCTTCGAATAGCCTCGTCGACCGGCATAAGCGCCCGGTGAGTATCTTTGATCAGAAACTGATCGAAAAGAGTGTGTCTGTGAGGCAGAGCCCCTCCCGCGATCAAGGCTTTTTTATCAAAATAGCGAAGACCCGGAGCGGTTTTTCTCGTCCCAGAGACCCGGACATGATCGTTTACCACAGAAACCAGACGTCCGGCTTTTGCCGCAGCTGAGGCAATGCCACTCATTCGACCGAGAAGATTCAAACAGGTCCGTTCAAGAGAAAGGATGGCATGGACCGAGCCTTTGAGCATGAGAATTTTTTCGCCTGAACGTGCGATAGAACCGTCTGCAGACAGGATCTCGACAAAGACCCCGGCATTCTTAAACAACCATGCACACTCTTCGACCCCTGACACGACCATCTCTTCTCGTGCCTCGATGCGTGCCGAGACCACTTTGTCCTCGAGAAGGGCAAGCGTTGTGATGTCTCCTGTAGAAACATCCTCGGCAACAAAGGCGAGAAGTTGATCGGTCGGGATCATTTATACCGACGCCTCGATCATCCGCTCGATCGCAAGACGGGCACGAACGGCGATATTTTCCTGAACTTGGATCGGATCGACACCATCGCGAAGCGTGATATACAGATCTTCGACGGTGATGAGTTTCATATCTTGACATACTACTGTATCGATGCCATGGAAGATGGTATCCGGATATTTTTTCTGTAGCGGGTGGATGATCCCCTTATCAGTCAAGATCAACCACTCTTTTTTCTCGCCGCATTTTCGCATCATATATCCGGTCGAGCCGATCAGATCGGATGCGAGTTGCACGTCACTCGTACATTCCGGGTGGCAGATGATCGTGGCGTTTGGATATTCTCGGCGTGCAACTTCTATATCCCGGACCGTGAACAGGTGATGAGTCGGACATCCGCCGTTCTTTGGCACAGGGATGATCGTTTTTTCTGGAACAAGTCTCTGCACATATGCGGCGAGGTTCGAATCCGGACCAAACAAGATCACGTCTTGTGGAAGAGAACGGACAACCTCCGCCGCATTTGCCGAGGTGCAGGTGATATCGCATTCAGCTTTTGTTGCTGCACTCGAGTTCACATACACAACGAACGGGGATCCGGGATGGGCCGCTTTTGCAGCACGAACGGAACTTGGCGTGAGCTGATCAGCAAGTGGACAGCCGGCGTCAGGCCGTGGAATAAGAACGGTCTTATCAGGCGAGAGGATCTTTGCCGTCTCGGCCATGAAATAGACCCCGCAGACAACAAGCGTCGACTCCTGTGCTTCCTTTGCTTTTCGGGCGAGCTCCAGTGAGTCGCCGGTGATATCTGCAAGATCCTGGATCTCTGCCGGCTGATAATTATGAGCAAGGATCAGAACGCCTTTTTCTTCGGCAAGTTTTCGTATCTCCTTTTCGTAGTTCATGCCCCTATCACCAAAGGATTGTCCAGATTTTTCAGGAGAGTCAGGATCGAAAGTGCCGCAAGATAACTTGTTGCCGGGTTGTCGGGAGATGGAACATTTCGGACCCTGATGTATGCTTCGCCGAACTCTCCTTCAAAGAATATCTCGTGCATATTCCTGTCTTCATTTGGATCCATCCAAAGCTCGACATCCACATCTCTGCCGCAGGCTAATGAGAGAGACTCGGCAACATTGGTATTTTTTGGGTATTGGTGAACACAATCGTAGGCTTTTCCCGAGAAAAGACAGACCCTTTCATCTGCTTCACGGGAAAGAGATTTGGGATTTTTTGTTGTGCGGAGAACGAACTTATCGATCCCGGATATTTGACCAATACGGATATTGTCCAGTCCCATGATAGCTCCAGAAGGGATGTGGATCTTTTTCTTCATCTCTCTAGCGGTCTCGATCAGCTCTTCACGAAACGTTACATCCGCGAGTGCCCCGACACTCATGATAACAAGATCTTTTCCTGCGAGGAGAATGCTCTTTGCGTGAGAGGTTGCCGCCGAAACGGATGCTGCCTCGACGATGATATCTGTGGGCTCAGTAAGAAAGGCGGAAAAATCAGAGTAAGGAGTTGCGCCAAACGCCCGGCCAAACTCAGCTGCACGTTCATAAACCACATCATATACCGCAGTGATTTTGAAGTTTTCCTGACCCTTTGCGATCACGTGACCGATATTTCCGCACCCTAGAAGCCCGACGGTAATCATAATTGGTACAAAGTTTCGGATTATAGATAGTTAAGGATTGTGTCGTCCAGCCTTGGCAGAGGAGAAGAGATGGTGGTTTTTGATATTCGAGAATGAAATGAGAATTCTCCAAGAAAGACAAAATTTCGTTTTCGGCAGATTTATGATTGGATACGCCTATCTTTCGTTTAAGTATGAAATGGACAGATATTGGAACAAATGCCAGAAAGTTTGTAAAAACATGGAAGGGAACCACTGGGGAAGAAAAAAAATTCGATCAATCATTTATGAATGATTTCTTTTCTGTGTATGGCGTTTCACGGGACAAATACTTTTTCCAATATACTGTTCGTTTGAAGACAGGGGAAGTCCGATGGGCGGATTGTTTCTGGCCGGGTGTTATCCTTATCGAGATGAAATCGAAAGGGCAGACGAAGATAGAACTTGAAGCTGCTTATGCTCAGTCTTTAGAATATTATTATGCAATAAAAGAAGAAGACAAACCGAAGTATATTCTTGTCTGTGATTTTAATGTCTTCGAGCTTTACAATATGGATGGAGAGTGCGAAGCTCCCACACGATTCACGCTAAAAGATTTTCCAACTCGCATTCGTGTGTTTGATGTGTTTCTTGGAATAGAAACGAAGTGGAAACCTGCTGAAAGTAACGATCTGAATATGAAGGCTGCCTACATGATGGCAAAACTCCACGATAAGATGGCAGATCTAGGGTATTCGGGTCATGAACTCGAGGTCTATCTTGTTCGCTTGATGTTTTGTCTGTTTGCGGAAGACACAGATATTTTTGGATCAGAGTCTTTTTATGATTATATTCAAGGGTGCAAAGAGGATGGGAGTGATTTAGGGAGCCGGATCTCTGCTCTATTCGAGGTTTTGGATATGCCTCCTGAAGTTCGGGCAAAAAAGCCGATGCTTTCAGCAGAGTTGAAGAGGTTTCAATATATCAACGGTTCGTTGTTTGCAGAGGTTTTGCACAGATCGGATTTCGACGCAGGAATGCGAAAAGTCCTTTTAGGTTGCTGTGATTTTAACTGGGAGCAGATAAAGCCGGAAATTTTTGGGGCTATGTTTCAGGGTGTGATGAGTCCAAAGGAACGGCGGGAACTTGGGGCACATTATACAAGTGAGGAAAATATCCTAAAAGTTATTCGTCCGCTGTTTCTTGATTCGCTCTGGGAGGAGTTTGAGCGGAGCAAGACAAGCAAGCGAAATCTTGAAATTTTCCATGAGAAACTTGAGAGGCTGAAATTTTTGGATCCTGCATGCGGGTGTGGAAATTTCCTTATCGTGACGTATCGTGAACTGCGAAAACTGGAGATTCAGGTTTTGAGAGTTTTGCGGGAGGATTATCGTCAGAAGGTATTGGATGTGGGGGATATCTGTAAGGTGAATGTTCACCAATTTTATGGTATCGAGTATGAGGAGTTCCCCTCACAGATCGCCCGTGTGGGGATGTGGCTTTGCGACCATCTGATGAATCGTGAGGCATCAGATATATTTGGAGGAAATCAGGCGAGGCTTCCACTGAAAGAGGCGGCTCATATCACGTGTGGGAATGCTTTGAGGGTAGATTGGGAGACGATTGTTCCAAAAACTGAATTGAGTTATATTATGGGGAATCCGCCGTTTTTAGGATATACTCAGCAGAGTAAAGAACAGAAGGAAGATATGGCACTAATTTTCTCAAACAATCCTAAATATAGTGTTTTAGATTATGTGTGTGCTTGGTATCAAAAAGCGGTAGATTATATAAAGGGAACAAATATCGAAACGGCATTTGTTTCTACAAATTCTATCTCACAAGGAGAACAGCCAACGATTTTATGGAAACCATTGATGGAACAGTGTGGGGCAATAATCAATTTTGCATATCGAACGTTTAAGTGGAGTAATGAAGCAAAAGGCAAGGCAGCTGTCCATTGTGTGATTATTGGATTTGATACCAAAGGTGGACGTAGTTTAAAATGGATTTATGATGAAAATGGTGATAAAAAAATTGCTAAAAATATAAATGGATATCTTATAGACGCTACCACTGTTTTTATTGAAAAGAGGAAAAAATCGCTATGTGATGTTCCGGAAATGCTAAAGGGGAATATTCCTGTTGATGACGGAAATCTAATTATCGAAGATGAAGACCTTGAAACATTTTTAACTGAAGCACCTGCCGCAAAAAAATTTGTGAAACCACTTCTTGGAGCTAAAGAATTTATTTATAATAAAAAGAGATGGTGCCTTTGGCTGGTTGATGCCTCACCAAGTGAGTTGAAAGCTTTACCCAATGTTGTAAAACGTGTTGAGGCAGTAAAAAGATTCAGAATGGCTAGTAAAAAAGAAGCTACACAAAAATATGCTGAATGCCCCACCCGTTTTATGGAAATCAGACAACCAACAACGGAATATATGTTAATTCCTAGTACAACCTCAGAAAGGCGCAATTTCATTCCACTCGGTTTCGTGAGTTCAGATGTTATATCAACAAATGCAAATTTCATGTTGCCAAATGCTTCACTTTATCATTTTGGTGTTCTTACATCAACCATACACATGGCTTGGATGCGGGCAGTATGTGGCAGGTTAGAAATGCGTTACCGTTATTCGAATGATATCGTTTACAATAATTTTCCATGGCCTGAAACAACCGATGCCCAGAAAGAAGAAATCTCAAAACGTGCTCAGGGAGTTTTGGATGCACGGGCATTGAATCCGAGTGATTCACTTGATGCTCTTTACGATCCGAGTTTCATGCCCGATGTTTTGCGAGATGCACACAAAAAGCTAGATAAAGCCGTTGCAAAAGCGTATGGCATTTCTTATGAAACAGATATGGAAATCGTGACATTTTTGATGCAGAAATATTTGGAACTGACAAAAGGGAAAGCATAATTGAAAAACGGACTGTGCAATAATTTTCATTAAGCGCGGATTTATTGCAGTTTTTAAATGGGACTTACGCGGCGTTCTCTCAACTAAAAAGCTAACTTACATATGAGATGTACTTCGATTTCGTGTACGGGTTATTTTCTGATATCTGAAAAAAACCAACCGCGAATCGGCGCGAATCCCGCAAGTCTTTGGCTTGCTCCCAGAATCGGATTTGCTTATCCTCACTTTCGCAATCCAGCTTCGCTGTCTTGCTCATCCCTTCATCGGGACCGTTCGGGCAAATCCTGTCGCCGCCCCAGCGGCTCCCAAAAATATATATTTTCACCTTTTTTGAGGATGAATTATGTCAATTCGGTCTTTTGTTAGATAAAGACAAAGTAAAATAATATTTTCCTCACTGGAGGCGCTGGGGCGCCGACAGGATTTGCCCGAACGATCCCGATGAAGGGACGAGCCGTTGGGTCGAGCGGGTTGGCGACGAAGTCGACGACCAGGCCCAACGAGCGAGAGTGAGGATCAGCAAATCCGATTTTCCTCGCCCGAAGGGCGGATTTGCGCCGATTCGCGGTTGGTTTTTCTCTTGTGTCCGCACAAATACCATACACGAAGTCGAAGTACATCCCATAAGTACGTCAGTTTTTTCGGTTGAGATCACACCGCGTAAGTCCTATATCAAATAATAAAAACCCGAAGAGGAATAGTTCATGTCCAAGAACAGCACATCTACCAATAACATGGATGATAATACGCATGTTGCCGCGATCGATCTTGGAGCCACACATCTTCGTGCAGGCATAATAGATAGAGAGGGAACGGTCAAAGCACATGCCCAAAACGAGGTCAAAGGACTGACCGATGCCGCAGAGATACTCGCCCTGATCTCTGAGATGATCGTGGATCTCAGCCAAACATCCGGGCTATCTCCAAAAGCGATCGGCATCAGTACAGCAGGGCCTGTCGATATGAAAACCGGTTCGGTCGTCGGCTCACCCAATATGAAATGTGAGAGGATCTTTCTTTCCGGGCCGCTCAAGGAAAGATTTGGCATCCCTGTATGTATGATGACCGACTGCAAAGCCGGCGTACTTGGAGAATATTATTTTGGTGGGGCGAAGGAGGCAAAAACCCTCGTATATCTCACCATTTCCACCGGGATCGGCGCAGGTGTTCTTGAGGGAGGACGACTCCTCTGCGGTTCAAACGGCAACGCTTCAGAGGTCGGACACATGATCGTCGACACAACATGGAACCTTGTTTGTGGCTGCGGAGGCATCGGGCACTGGGAAGCATACGCAAGCGGGAGCGGGATCCCGAACTTCTTCCGGGCATGGGGCGAGAAGATGATCGACTGTGATCCAAAACCTTCGATGAACACCGGACAGATCCTGTATGCCGCGGAAAAGGGTAGCCCGACATGCCGTTCATTCACTGATGAACTTGCAAAAATAAATGGTCGGGGTCTTTCTTCGGTCATTGCTGCCTACAATCCTGACCTGATCGTGCTTGACGGACCTATTGTCAGAAACTATCCGGCACTGATTGCCAAAAAAATGACCGAGCATCTGGATCATTATCTGACCATCCCCAATATTCGCATCTCGGATCTCGAGGGGAAAGCTCCTCTGCTCGGCGCCTCGTGGTCTGCATTCAAAGCCCTCTGAACGGGAAAGAGCACGAAATCTGCGGGCAAATCACTCAATAAAATCTCCAATAATATATATGTTCAAACCTGTAACCTAATGAGCATTAATGAGTGAGAAACTATTCACCCGCTTTAGAAAGTGGTTTCAAAACAACTTCGTTTTTTTTGGACCAGGTCTTCTACTGGCGATCACCGCAGCAGGTGAAGCGGGGGTAACAGAAGCGATCGAGATCGGAGGTCACTACGGACCGGCGTTGATCTGGGTCGTCATCATCACTCTTATTTTTAAATACGCATTCACCAATGGGATAGCGAGATATACGCTCGCGACGAACCAGACGATTTTTGACGCGTTGAATCGTCTGCCCGGCCCGAAAAACTGGGGATCGTTCCTGATCATCGGCTCCTATCTCATGGAAATGTTTGCGATCGGGGCAATGCTCATATTTTCCGCGGTATTTCTGGATTATCTTCTTCCAGGGATCTATTCGGCTTTTCTGGTAGCTATTTTCCTGCTTATATTAGCACTCGCCGTTATTCGTACAAGTTCATACGAAATAATCGAGCCGATAATGGCGGTACTCATCACCGTACTTGCCGGGGCAATAATTATCTCTCTGACTCAGTTCCCATTCTCCTTTGACCTCATCCTGAGCGGACTGACCCCCTCGATCCCCCATGGTTCTGAAATGGCGATCCTCGCGATCCTCGGAGTGGTCGGGTCAGGACTGAACCTTATGCTCTATTCGGTCTGGCTTTCACAGAAAACAAAGATCCACGCCGAAGATAAACAGGAGTGCGGCCTCCATAACGAATCTTTTTTCAAAAAATATATCCGTAGTGTCAATGTTGACGTGAGCACCGGGTTCGTTTTTGTCGCGGTCATCACGATCGGTTTCATGCTCCTTGGATATGCGGGATATGCCGTATCTTTCATGCCGCATGGAGAGGAGATCACCCTTGACATCCTCATCACCCAGATCCTGTATATTGCCGGTTCGATACCCTATGGACCGATGATGTTCCTAGCGTTTGTTGCGATCATCTTTTTTGGAGCCGTCGTCGTGGGCATGGATGCACGGGCACGAGCTTTAGCAAAAGTCATTCGCCATATGAGAGAGGACAAAGGGAAAAAACTCCCAAGCGAGTTCAACCTTTATCAGATCGTGCTCCTCGTGTTCACCGGCGTGATCCTGTTGGGCATGGTGATCGCAAACCCAATGACGGTGATTCGACAGATCGCGGCATTTTCAGCGATCCTTTTTGGTATCTTCGGATTCATCGTCATCTATCTCGACTCGAAACTCCCGAAATATGCAAAAGGGTCCAGACTCTGGAAAACTGTCATGGTCGTCGGGAGCGGGATCTCGATCTATGTAGCGTTACTGATAGAATCCTCATTCCTGGAAAACGGTATCCCGTTGATCGAGAGAATGCTCGTGATCGTGGTGGCGCTCTTCATCTTCACAAAAACGGACATGTTCAAAAAACTCATCAGCGGCGTCCCAAGCTTGCTTGATAAACTCTGGGCCGTTTTGTTATTTGGTGGGTTGTCTATATACGGCGTTTTTCGAGGGATCAATGTCAACGGCCTTATCTTTAACTTCAGCGCCATAGGACCAATAGTCGCCGGACTGTTGGGCGGCCCGATCGTCGGAGGTCTTGCCGGACTTATCGGATGTCTCTATCGTCTGGCTCAAGGCGGGCCAACGGCGGTTGGCTGCTCACTCGCGATCCTTGCTGCCGGACTTATCGCAGGATTTGCCGTTCGCTACTGGCAGGGAAGGATCACCGTGTTAAAAGCGGTCGTACTGACCGTCATCATCGAATGGATCCACCTTCTCGTCATCGTTCCGGGATTTGGACTTATCATGGGAACACAGACCATCCCCGAGATCATATCGATCATAGGGAGCACACTCCTGCCAATAACGATCGTCAATACGCTGGGTGTTGCAGTTTTTGCGTATTTAGCCAAAGAATATAGCGTTTATGCAGCTGGAGAACGCAAATGTTTCAGCAGAAAAATAAAAGATACCGAGGACGGATCCAACGACCCAAAAACGGAGGAGGAGGAATAAATGTCCGATCATCATGAAAAACCGCCGAAAACGCGACTGACGACATTCATCACCCGCGGGATCATCGTTCTCACGATCATAATGTTCTTCGTCGCCTTCCACCCACTCGGCACGATCATCTTCACTCCTTTTCCAGAAGATGAGGTTGTGGTCGGGGTCTCACTGGAGCTTGAAGGCGAGATGGCAGAGTTTGGTATCGAGTACCAACGCGGGATCGAACTGGCGATCGAGGATATCAACGATAACGGCGGTGTTCGTGGCGTTCCCGTACGAGCCAAATATTATGACAACAAAGGGAACTGCACCCTTGCACAGGAGCAGTTCAAGGAGATCAGGGATCTAGGCATCCCTGTCGTGATCGGCGCAGTATCAAGTACGGTCACACTTTGTATGGCGCCGTATGCTGAAGAATACGGGATCGTTCTCATCTCTCCTTCCGCCACCTCCCCCAGTCTCTCAGATTACAACAAATATGTCTACAGAACGGTCTCCTCTGACATATACCTCGGCGCCGGAATGGTCAAGATCGCAGCCATAAAAAAGAGCACGCCCCGGGTCATGATCATCAACGTTGACTCAAGTTATGGGAACAGTATCAAAAAGGCATTCATCGACGAGGCGAATATCTCATATCCGGCAATGCGGATCGTCTCCACCGTATCGGTCCCAGATTCAGATATCGTAAACAGTACCGAGATCGTCGAGATAATGAAGAACACATCTCCGGACTCCGTTCTTCTGATCGTCAACCCGACCCAGGCCGTCAAGATAATGCTCGAAGCACAAAAGCAGGGACTTCGCCCCGCATGGTTTGGTACCGACACAACGACCACCAATCAGATCCCGCGCGAAGTCGGTGAATACGCAGAAGGCATGATCGGATTTGCCCAGGCAAGAAAGATCTCCGACCCAACATACCAGATGCATTATGATGAGATGTTTAACGTACCCATGATGATCCGTGACTCGATCTACGGATATGATACCATGATGGTGGTGGCCCAGGCAATAGAAAACAGCGGATACACCGCAAACGGCATCACGCAAGGTCTCGATCTGATCCGAAACATTGCACTCACCGGATCGATCGTCTTCGACGAAAATGGGGATGCATATCCATCCTACGATGTGACCAGGCTTGAAAACGGAAAATGGGTCGACCTGCCGTGGAAAGAGATCTTTACCTTCGACGAAAAAGCCGCCGCGATCTCCTCATACCATTGATTTTTTTGGGTCCTTATTCGTAAATATCAAGTAGTAATCATGCCAACATAGTACTATGACAATCACTCTTGATTCAACCATCGCGGAACTCCTCCGTGCAAAACCAGAGTCTGCATCGATCCTTCAGAGCTTTGGCATGGGCTGCCTTGGCTGTGCGATCGCAAACAACGAGACCGTTCGCGAGGCCGCAATGGTCCACGGGATCCCACTCGAAGAGCTTGCAAAAAAGCTCGGTCTCTAAATATTTTTCTTTTTTACCGATTTAAGCTCGAGAACGCCGGCTTCAGGATTAGCTAAAAGATGATCAGCGACCCGCGGTTCGTGCACTAAAAGGCAGTCCATACAGCTCCAGATCTCTCCGTGCGGCGTATCGATCATCTGCCCAAGCTCGGTGTCCATGCACGGATAGAGCGGGCAGTAGCAAAAACTGCACTGCTGGGCCGCATATTTATGACACGGATGATACGGGCAATGCTCCGGGATCCATTCGTTCCAGTGGTCGCCCCCATACCGGCTGTAAATAAAAAAAGAGGGCCGGTTTCGTTTCACGATTGCAGGATTCCCATGCGACCACCCGCGGGTCACGCCCCACGTTGAGAGAAGATAATTATCGAACCTCACAAGAGCCTCGGTCAATGCATGGGACACGGCTTTTGAGATCCGCATGCCGGTCTCTGTCAGGGGACCCGCGAACGCTTCCGGGGCCCCATCAGATTTTTCAAAAGCCACCACAACTGCGTCCGTGGAAAGGGCGCCGACAGGAAGCTTTCTGGACGCGATCACCTGCATTTTTGCCTCGGTCACCGTCATCATGGCCCCAAGAAGAGCCGCATCGGTGAGCGGACGTTCTGAGGTAACAATGATATTGATCGTTCGATTTCGATCTGAAACTGCCGCCGTAACAAAAACCGTAATGTGATCATACCGTGCGATACAGAGATTCGTGATCGGAAGAGCCGTCAAAAGACCAAACTGCGGCTGTAAAAACCCGTTCCTCATCGAAACGCGGTCGATGTACTCTGATGCCCCGTCAGAAAAATCCCGCGGCACCGAGATGTTCAAAATCGATTTGACATCAGCGAGCCCGCCGTCAACACCATTGCTCGCCGCTCGAAAGTCGCCCCGTACTATGAGAACATCCTTTCGCAGATAATACCGCATGGTTAGAACGGACCGTCCTGCTCAAAGCTTCTGCCAAACCGGATCGAAAGCTCGGCCTTATACAACTCCTTTCCAAGATAGGCCGCGTGATCCAGAAGAGATACGCCCTCCTCGCTTAGAATCATAGAAAACACCTGATACCACGACGTTCCCCGAATCGCCTTGCCACTACGAACCGCCACGATGTATCCGTTTTCGATCCCGATCCGGAAATTCCCCTTTGGATCATAGGTCAGAGAGTCCGACGGCTCGGGAGCGTCCAAAATATCAGCATAGAGCAGAGGGGGTTCGCGCCTCAGACGTTTTTCCTTCAGGATCAAAAGATCCAGCCCGACATCCTTTGGATACGGCCTGCCTGTTGAAAGTGCCATCATCTCGACCGCACGCCGCATCTCGGCGGTCGCCCCTTGCGTCTTGTCGGAATGTTCAGAGATCAACACACATGCGCACCCAGTCTCGGCCGCAACCGACGCAAGCATCGCGCATATCCCCGGACTATCGGCATCCATCATCTCCACAACATTCACACAGCCGAGAATTTTTGGGCAGATGGTCTCGGGAAGATATGCTGCAAGAGACCGGGTCATGCCTGAAAGAGGCGGCTGGAGAAGAGGATCGGCAAGAATGCGAAACATCCCGGCCGAAACGGCTGATGAAATCGTCTCGTCAAGAGAGGATCCGTCCCGCGGGATCAAAACAACCGCGGCGCCTGAGCTCTGGATCTTTTCCGCGAGCAAAGGAATCGTTTCTTTCGTGAGTGAAAGGATCAGATCAGCACGGAACAACGACGCTTCGATCAGTTGTGGATCCAGTGTATCGATCGAAAGCGGAATATCCAGATCTGCCACAAAAGAAAAGCATCTCACCACATCATCAGGGGTCGCATCAAACCCAAACCCGAGATCCACGATATCGGCACCATTTTTTTGTGCGTTGATCACCGCATCCCGAAGAGCAGGATGCCGATGAGCATCCATGATCTCATGGATCACCTTGATCCGCGAAGTCCCGCCGATCTTCACCCCCCGGATCGTAAAAAACGCATCTGCCCCGTATTCAGAAAGGATCAGCCCCTCACGCGCCGCCTTTTTCTTTTCTTCGGCAAGCAGATCATCTGCCGGCATATCTATGGGGAGGGATCCCGCAAGGATCAGCGGCACGCATATCCGCATATCTGCAGCGTGGCGCGTTCCTTTACGAACAGGAACATTTGCCCTCTCTTCTATGGTATGAAATGATGCTGTGCACATCCCCGAAACGACCACAAGATCACACGGGTGAGATTCGATCAGCTTCATTAACGCCGCCGGTGTTAAAAAAGACGCGATTTCCCCAGTTTCGACAATCTCATAATCAAACTCTGTTACCGTGGATAAAGCCAGACGAAGTGAGGGGGCACTCTGGCGTCCTGTGGGAAAGAGAACATGCATTGTATGTTATCCTTATGCGTTTGAACTTACATAGTAATTACCTTAAGATGGTTCTGATAACCTGCGATCTGCACATCCACACAAACGCATCGGCCGACGGAAAGTGTTCCGTCGAAGATGTCATAGCCAAAGCTAAACAGAGGGGATTTCTGGCAATCGCAATTACGGATCACGACACGACCAAAGGAGCACAGCAGGCGCTCGCAATAAAAGACCCCGGGATCATAATCATTCCAGGCATCGAGGTCTCAACAAAACAGGGGCATGTCCTCGTTCTTGGAACTACCAAGGAGTACGAGCGGGGGAAAAATACCGTTGAAACGATCCGTGAGGCAAAAGCAGATGGCTGCCTCGTCATAATCCCTCACCCCTTCCACCGGTGGCGGCACGGGGTCGGCCTCCACGCGCCCAACGCACTTCTGGAAGCCGACGGAATTGAAGTCTTCAACAGCAGATACTATACCAAGGCAGCAAACACCAGAGCCGCCAAATTCGCAAAAAGACATAGGAAACCCATGACGGCAGGGTCCGACGCCCACACCTGCCGATTTGTTGGCTACGGAATAAATGTCATCGACGCAGAGGAAGCAACCGTTCCCTCTATTCTTGACGCCATCAGAAAAGGAAAGATCGAGAGCAGGTGCATAAAGACGCCGATACGAACATACTCCTCCCAGTCGTTCCAAAACGTCGTTCGAAAAGCCAGACGCCAGACCTCCCGGCTCAAACCCCGACGAATGAGATGAAACTCGCATTCCTTGCAGGATACCGGGGACAAAACTTCGCAGGCTCACAGTTTCAGCCGGACAAACGAACCGTTGAAGGCGAATTTATAGCCGGCGGGATCGAGCTTGGGCTTTTTTCGAGTGCACAGGAGGCGCATTTTAGAACCGCCGGCAGGACCGACAGAGGCGTGAGTGCACGAAGACAACTTTTTACCATCACCACCGACAAACCCGAACTCGCGATCGAGGCACTGAACTTTCATCTCCCAGACGATATCTGGTGTTTGGGCACAGCAGAGGTCGATAACGAGTTCTATCCGAGATATGCGGCGAACGAACGGATCTATCGGTACTATTTTCCCTATTCGATGGACATTTCCCAGATGCAGGACGCATGCTCGCGTCTGGTTGGGGAGCACAACTTCAGCGGATTTTCGAAGATGGAACCGGGACGAGATCCGGTTCGAACCGTCACCCGTGCAGAAGTTTTTGAAGGAGCAGACGGCTGCCCGATCTTCGAGGTCGCGGCGAAAAGTTTTCTCTGGAATATGGTCAGAGGAATGGCAGGGGCTTTGCAACCAATTGGCCTAGGTCTTGCTTCCCCCTCGGTCATCGACGAGCTTCTCACCGCCCCAACCTCACGCGTCCATCCGGCGCAGGCAGAAGGACTTATTTTCTGGGATATTGTGTGCGATCTAACGTTCACCCCGATGCGGCAGAAACGCGAGGTGCAGCGTTCACTTGCCAAAGACGCGGTTTTTGCCCGGGCAAACATGCATACCGCCGAGGCACTTTTAGAAGAAGATCCAAAGGATCTCTGGGAAAAACGAGTGATACGCGGATACTCGTCGCTGATGAAAAAAGTGTGAAGGGTTATTCCTTCATCTTCATTTCCATATTTTTCACGATCTCGCCGCCCCTTCTCTTTGCCTCAACCACACTCTCCGGCCACCCCTTCACCCCGCCGCGTTTATCCATCCCGGGGAAAAGCACATTCTCCTTATAGGAAAATCCCCCATCATTGAAAAACGCCCGCACGGTTGGAAACACAGCATCAAAGATCTTCGGGATATCCTGCCCCGAGGTCCCAAGATACACGCCCAGATGTTTCTTTAGATGATTAGCATCGAAGGACAGCGTCTTTAGAATGAACTGCTGGGCCCAGAGAAACTGACCCCGATCGATAAATCCCTTCATCTCCGCCGTCACCGACATCGAATAGACCGGGGACGCCAGAACCAAAATATCCGCCTGCATCATCTGGTCGAACAACGGTGTAAAGTCGTCGTGAAGAACACAGACCCCGGTTTTATGGCAGGCATTACACCCTCTGCAGTTATGGTACTCAAGCTCGACCAGCCGAACCTTCGTCACCTCGGCGCCGGACTCTCTTGCCCCTTCGATAAAGGCATCCAAAACCGTCTCGGTGTTCCCGGCTTTTCGCGGGCTCCCGTTGATCGCGAGCATTTTTATCATGATTGCACCATCAAAGCCGCCATGGCATCTCCTGCCTCTTTTGCCCGGGCGATCGCTTCGGGACTTCGCTTAAAATCACCCATCTTGTCGATATTTGGCATAAGAAGGAACTGGATCCGTGAAGAAGGGATCTGAGACACGGAAAAAAGAAACCGTGCGACCGGGACCGTGTGATCGAATATATCTTCGCGATTCTGTCCTGCCGCCGAGATGAACATCCCGAATTTTTTTCCTTCCGGTTTTGGGAGATCGTGCAGGACATATTTTCTGGACCAGAAGACCTGGCATCGGTCGATCAGCATCTTTGCCTGAGCACAGACGGACATGGAATAAACAGGCGAGGAAAAGACCAGCAGATCGCAGGCAAGGATCTTTTCACCGAGAGCCGGAAAATCATCTTTATGGATACAGACACCGGTTTTTTCGCATTTTCCGCAGCCTCTGCATGGTGAGATGTCGAGGTCGTTTAGGACGACCTTTTCGACAGACATCTCAGAAAACGATTCGAGCACCTTGTCGAGTGCAGTTTCTGTATTGCCGTGACGACGGGGCGAGGTCGTGATAGCAAGGACGGATAAGGGCATTTATTCAGTATATTACTTTCAGGGCTGATAAATCCAGTGATGAGGGGAGGGGAAGTATGCTTTTGTCCAATCGTAAATTCTGTGATATAACCCTCTCTTCATTTTTTTTATATTGTTCGTTTTTTTTTTGTACTTCGATTTCGTGTACGGGATTCTTTTTGATGGGCGCATTCTTGCTTACTCGCAAACTTTTGGTTTGGTCGCAAGTTTATCGACTTGCTCGGCTGAGGGACCTAAATGTCCCCGCCTCGGCTGAAGTCGGCCACTTTGCCTCCAACCCGCCATCACACGAAATTCACGAAAAAAACGCAAATCAAAAAGAATCCCGTATACAAAACCGAAGTACAACCCAAAAAGGATCATCCAATTTATTATAACTCTCTCCAACAAAACGACATTTCAATTGGACATACTCAGTATGAAAAACCTCATGACAGAACGAAACCAATGAAAGGTATGCATGTCTCCGCAAGCAAACTGGCGATAGGCTCGGCGATCCTTGCGGCTCTTTTGTACGGGATCAGTGCGCCGGTTTCTAAGATCCTGCTGGAAACGACGTCCCCTGAGCTGATGGCGGCCCTTTTGTATCTGGGTGCGGGGTTTGGGATGTTTGCGGTGAATTTGGCGACACGTCTGCGGCAAAAGACGAGGAAGGAGGCGCCGCTTTCACGAAAGGATATGCCGTTTATTGTGGGGATGATTTTGCTGGATATCGCGGCGCCGATCCTTCTTATGATCGGTCTTACGATGACCACTGCGGCAAATGCCTCGCTTTTGAATAATTTTGAGGTCGTTACAACGGCGCTCGTGGCTCTTTTGCTGTTTCGGGAGACGATCGACCGCCGGTTGTGGATCGCAATCGTGTTGATCGTTTCGGCAAGTATTCTTTTGACGGTTGAGGATATGAGCAGTTTTTCGTTTTCGGTCGGTTCGATTTTAGTTATTCTGGCGTGTGTGTGCTGGGGTGTGGAGAATAACTGTACGCGGATGCTTTCGCTGAAGGATCCTATGCAGATCGTGGTCGTGAAAGGGTTTGGGGCAGGGTTTGGGGCGTTGGTGATCGCATTTTTTGTTGCCGGTATGGATACAGATCTTGGCAGCATTATCGCGGCTCTTGTGCTGGGTTTTTTTGCGTATGGTCTGTCGATCTATCTGTATGTGCGTGCCCAAAGAGAGCTTGGGGCGGCAAAGACGAGTGCGTTTTATGCGGTTGCGCCGTTTATCGGGGTGGGTGTTTCGTTTGCGGTTTTTCAGACGCAGCTTACGCCGATGTTTGTGTTAGCGGCAGTAATTATGGTGGCGGGGGCGTATTTTGCGGCGACGGGGGGTCATGAGCATTTCCATATGCACGAGGAGGTGACGCATGAGCATAGGCATGGGCATGATGAGGATCATCACACGCATGAGCATGATGTTTTGATCGAGGGGGAGCATTCACATGAGCATAGACATGAGGAGATGAAGCATGATCATGCGCATGGGGAGGATATGCATCACGCACATACGCATGAGGAGAAGAGGTGAGAGGGGGAGGGGAAGAGTGAGACTTTAAATGAGACTATAAGTGGGACTATAAATAAAAATCAGTAATTGGCCAGTGGATTCCAGTATCCGTTCTTTTTGGAACCCACACGCTCAATTACACTGTTTTCTGACATGTTTTTCATCAATCGAGTGACTGTACTTCGGGGATATCCGGTTATCTCCACGATCTCTAAGATGGTTATCCTGCTGTTTTCTTTGATGAGGTCAAGAATGGTTTGTTCTTTTTCACTTAATCGGACACTCGGCTTTTTGATATCGATCTCGTACATGTTCAGCGCATTGCTGATGACCGTGAGCATGAATTCGACAAAATAGGTTGAATTGCCATTTTTGCCGGATTCACCCAGAGCATCATAATATTTCTGACGCGATTCTTGAATGAGGGATTCGACCGGGATCCAGGCAAAGAGCGGTTCCCATTTGGAAAGAATGAGCGTTTGCCATAACCTTCCCATGCGGCCGTTTCCATCAATGAACGGGTGGATGAACTCCAGTTCAAAATGGAAGACGCAGCTTTTTATGAGGGGGTGAACGTCTGAGGATTTTGCCCAGACAAAGAGGTTGGTGATGAGTTCGGGAACGAGTGAGGCAGGAGGAGCCATATGTACAACGGTATCGCCGGAAAATACACCGACGCCTGTTTCCCGAAACTTGCCGGAATCATGGATGAGATCTGATGTCATCAGGTTGTGAGCACGCAGAAAATCGTCCACTGAGTAGGGATCGAAGGCAGAAAGCTGTTCATATGCCTGAAATGCGTTTTTCACTTCCCGGATCTCACTAGGTGGCCCAAGAACATGTTTCCCCTGAATGATGTCGGTCACCTGTTCAAGAGTGAGGGTATTGTTTTCGATGGCAAGAGACGAATGGATGGAACGAATACGGTTTGCGTGGTGAAGACGGGGATTCCTGCTCATATTGGTGCCAACGGTGAGTATTCCAATACGCCTGGAAATTTCTCCGATCAGTTCGATCATGGAGTTGGTGATGGTGAACGGAGGATCCGTAGTTGCTGCCATTGTTCATTAAATATTGGTTTTTGAGGATGATGGACCTTTTGGCGAAGGAAAGAACAGGGCGAAAGCCGCCGGGAAAAAATATACCCTTCATGTTTTTTTTCGAATTTGTAGCTACGTGAGGCTATAGATTAATATTGATGTAATTATATTGTTTTATCTATAGGAGAAATGGTAAATGGTATTTTCCGAAGAAGTAAAAAAGCAAGCCTTTGAAAATGCAAATGGACGTTGTGAGGCTTGTGGTAAACAATTAGTATTTGCTAACAGTGGAGTAACTGGTGGACGCGGATCATGGATAGCAATGTATAGAGTACCAGTTAGTAAGGGAGGAACAGATACTCTTGAAAACTGCAAGATCGTGTGTTCAAAATGCCATCGAGAACCCCCAAAATTGCCGACTGTGAAAAAAACATCTGATAGTGACATTTTTGGTTAATAAAATTCTGATAGAAAAAGATAACATATCATCAATTTTTTAACACTAATAGTGGGATATATGAGAATTCCCACAGCGAACTGCAAATCAGAGATTTGCTCTCCGACTCGCTTCGCTCGCTTGAATAAGCTCAAGCTAGTTTTCCCACTCCTCACAATTAGTCTATTTTAACCAAATATTTCGACAGACGAATTTTCCCCGAGAACCACATCTATCTTGAAACTCGAAAAAATAGCTTAGATTCGAACTCTGGCTAAGAATGCATATGTCTCAGGTCGCGTGAAAATATAGAGTAGGGATTATCAGCCATTCTCACTTCCATGTATCAATATTCGTTTGTCCCCCATCATGAGAAACATAATACGCTTGATTTTTACTATTAGGCTTATCGGGAATAGTTAAACCTATTTTGCCAGAATGTACCAGTTCCCTCAACACAATTTTGGCCCAGTGTCGGGTGTTTCCAAATAATATTCCAACTTCGGTTGCGGTGAACGGGCGTATTCTGCACACTTTCAACAGCATCTCTTCACGTTTTTCCGGAGTCATTCTCTGCCCAAGACCCAGGATCTCCTTTTGAACTGTTTTTGGAAGAGATGCAAGAAGGATCTCTCGTTCATCGGCCTTGTTGTCATACCCTGACGGGGAAGTTTGTTCGGTTTGCATCTGGGTACCTTGTGTGCTTATCTGGGTAACTAACGGCGATTTGAGATTGTTTATTTTATCTATCTGGGCACCTTGTGTGCTTACCTGGGTAACTAACCCAGTATCTGCCTCAGATCCCAAATAATTTTCAGGAATCGTATAATAGGTTGCAGAACCATGAGAATGCTGATTCAATACCCCTAGACCACGAAGACGAGTGAGAAGAGAGCTTGATTTTGCCGTATCATATGATGTGAGATTTCTGCAATTTTCATTAGATACAGAGCCATATTGTTTTGCATAAACCAAAATCCTCGCCTCATCTCCCGACAAACCAAAATCGTGAAACTGATGTAACCATCTTAGAGCGGCCTCATCCATCAATTGATGGAGTGAGAGAGTGACAACAAACGTATTTTCGGCTTTTGACGAATCAAACACCGGTGCAGGAAGTTGGGCTTCAACCATTTTTCGCTGTACTTTGGCAATACCGGACCCTTTGTTTTCTGCATACTCTGTTTCATTTAAAACGCTTGCAATGGTCTGATTTCTTGCAGTTGAACCGGGTGTTCCGATTTTATCAAGAGGTTTCAATGAATATCCAGGATTATGGAACTCGATCCGGTCGGTAAATCTGATCACAAGGGTGGGACTTGCCGTCTCATAATCCCGATGCATAACTGCATTAACGAGGATTTCCCGAATAACATCGTAGGGGATAATGGGTTTTTCCTCTCTGGTAAGACGGCCGGGCGGGAAGGAAAGTTCTCGTTCTATATCATCCATTATTGCAGCTTCTGCTTTTGGAAGTAACGTAAGTAATGATTCCCGCAGTTCAATGGAGTAATATGAACTTTCATCCCTGCTGCCTCCCCATTCACGCCCCTTCACACGAACATAATCAAACCGCATCATGGAAAAGTATCGCCGTAACACGGCATCTGTTCCAAATAATATTAAACCAGCTACTGTCGGTCGTGCGACCCCGTCTTTCATGTCAACACAATGTAAAGCATAAAGTAAGTCTTCGTCAGAATAATCCAATTCTGAAGCATAGGGCGTTTTCTTTTTTCTGAGTTTTCTGTACTCCTGAAGAGCTTTTGGTTCTATATCTGAGAGAGATGTCTGTGAAAAAACTGTTTCATCATAGGGTCGTGCGTGCTTCTTCTGTACAAAACGAACGAGTTCGTCTTCTGTGCACAATTGATCAGTAGAACCGACCCTGATGTATGTTCCTTTATTCATGCCCTGCTTTTTCATAAATATCGGTTTATCACCCGGTTCTGATTCAGGAATATATACCCCGATAACTGTTTTATTGTTCACAATCCCAACTTTTATTTCCGGTCGGACGATAACATTGAACTTTGAGCTGCATTGGGTAACAAGATCGTTTTGGATCTTGTCAGGATTTTTAACACCTGCAATTATATAACCACCCGGGGAAGTACTGTCTATTTCAACCCCGATGAGGATATTGCCGCCATTTAGACCTTCGGTGTTTGCATAGGCACATATTGTTTGCATGACTGGATTGCCGATTTCATTCCCTGGTTTTGCTTCCAGCCGAGTATGTTCATCAGTTTGTATCAATTCATTCCATAATTGTAAAAGATCCATGGATTTCATCCTCATAGAGATGTTCCTAGCAGGTTATCCCTAGAATAAGTTCGTGATTGATATGTTGTTGCAGGATGGTAATGAGTGTTTGCCCGTGAAAATGGAGCGGGAGAAGTGTAGGTATGTGAGAAAGTATCTCTTTCTTTTTTTATCGAATTCTCAATTAGATTGATCCATATATCTAGACAAAAACCCACCACATCTCTAGGGAGCACATATTCTTCAAAACCCTGAGAAAACTTTCTTAGGTCTAAATCTAAGCCTAAATCAAGCGTATTTTCTCTATACCCAATAAAAAACAGAGTTTTGAAAATAACGTGCCGCACAAATAAAACTCGTTAAATAGCCTCTTTTTTCAAAAATAAAGCCCGATATGCCCCGAAACATGCGGCACGTTCATCCTGCCGCCATGCCGCAAAAAATCAAAAAAATACAACGCGGCACATATAACGTGCCGCAAAAATGGGGATATTACCCCTTCAATATACAGTTAAACCCGCGTGTACTGTGCATCTTGACCTCCTCATACCCATACACCCGCATCCCCTTAAAGAGCGCCCTCTTCTCCCGCTCCGACAAACCCTGCCGGAAATTCACCTGCGAATACTCATCATAGCCGGGCATCTGCACCTTCACCAACCCCACCGGGATCTCATGCTTTGCACACCAGCCAATATACCGCTCCTCCAGATCCCGGCGAGACACCCGCCCATCGCCCGGCACAACACACTCATCGATAAATGCCGACACCTCAAAACCCGCCAGCAGCTCATTCTGTGTCGACCGACAAAACGCCGGCATCGGCAAAAGACCCTCCCGCACATACGCCATCAGCTCATCCACCAGCATCGAAAATATCGCATCCTTCTGGGCGATCAGAGCGTCGCGAATATCCTTCACCCGACCCTCGCCCGTGAACGTATGCGGGAACGGGATCGTAAACAAACGGCGCAGCAACGCATAATCCAGCACCTTATCGAATCTGGGCAGCTCATTTGTTACGCCCACCGGCATACACACGATCCTTTGCTGCCTCGACTTCTCATACATATCCCGAAACCGGCTCGTAACCGCGTCCCCTGTCAGAGCCTTCACCGTATCCACACTGATACGCCCGCCCTTCGACTCATCATCCGTCGCCTCCGACACCAGCAGAGCACGTTTTCCAAGCGACCGGGAAATACCCGAAGCCGGCCGATCCTCGCCCCCTGCATACAGCTCACGAACAGAAGCCTCCGACATCTCAGCTCCGAAAATTTCTCGAAGCACATCGATCGTCGTCGACTTTCCATTGCTCCCGTTTCCCCACAGAAACAGAATGATCTGCTCAGGGTTCGCCGGAAACAGAAGATAGCCCATGATCCGGAGAAAACACCTGCCAAGCTCCACCATTCGGATCGTTCGCTCCTCCTCAGAAATATCGCTCATATTGTCCGTGAACGCCGCCTTTAGGTGGTCGATGAACGCCCGAGAACGAAGACCCGGCGTATAGATCAGATCGAAATAGATCACCGGATA